>JALUJS010000377.1 GCA_027056825.1 Candidatus Krumholzibacteriia bacterium
GCCCGGCTGGCCGTCGTAGTAGCTGGTGTTGAGGCTGACCCCCAGCAGGGTGCCCGGCTGGATGGGCGTGTCCGGATCGCTCGCCCGGTAGATGGCGAAGTGGGAGAAGTCGGGCAGGGGCGAGGGGTCCCAGGCCAGCTGGTGACCGCCGGACAGGTCGGGCAGCGCGCGGAAGCCCGTGGGGGCCGGCGGCTGCAGGTTGTTCACCGAGTAGCCGCTGTCCACCGGGGAGTCGTAGAAGAAGCCCCCGACGGTGCGGGCCCGCACGAAGAACGCCGTCCAGGCCGGATCCGAGCCCGAGGAGTCGGCCAGGGTCGGGGCCACCACCGCGTACTCGGCTTCCCGGTCCGCGGGCAGGGTCAGCAGGTAGTCCCACTGGCCGGGGGGATAGGCCTTGGCCGCGGCGTAGCGTCGGTACACGGAGTACTCGCTGACCGGATCGGGGTCGCCCAGGGTGTCGTGCACGCTGGCGTTGAACACCAGGCGGACCTGGCCGCCGGTGTCGCCGGGGATATCGGTGACGGCGGTGATCTCGGCCGATTGGAGGATGCGCTCCCAGGTGATGGTCAGGCTGCGCAGCACGGGCCCGGGCCAGGGACCGGTCTGGACCAGGGTGGCCCGCCAGCGCAGGTCCTTGCCGGGCGAGGGGAAGTCCGTCAGGGTTCCGTCGGGAACGACTTCCAGCCATGTCGTTCCGCCGTCGTTGGAAAGCTCGAAGCGGATCGAATCGGCGTAGTCGGCGGTCAGGCCCGCCCGGACCGCGTCGTCGCCGGTGCTGTTGATGTCCAACGAACGCGCGGTGTCGCGGCCGGTGTCCAGGCCCAGGGGGTCGGCGACGAAGGACTTGACGCCCTCGACCCCGTCGCACAGCCAGGCGGTCTGGCCGGCCAGGGTGGTGTGGTATGCCTCACCCAGGGTATCGTTGCGCTCCAACTGGACGGGATTGGCCGGGTCCGAGACATCCAGCAGGTACAAACCACTGGAACCTGCGGCCACCCAAAGGGAATCGTTCCGGACGACCGCGTGGCGGCAGGTGCCGATGGTGGGAAAGGAGCCGAGCCGGACCGGGGCGGCCGGATTGCTGATGTCGGCGATGATCACTCCGGCCGAACCCGCGGCCAGGAAGGCGCGCCCGCCGTCCACGGTCACGTCCAGCACGGTACCCTCGGTGACCAGCCGCGCAAGGAAGGACGGGTCGTCGGGCAGGCTGATGTCCAGCATGGTCAGGCCGGAGTCACCGTCGGCCACCGCCAGGGCGGTCCCGGCTACCGCTACGCCCCGCGCCCAGTCGCCGGTGGCCAGGTCGCGGACGAATACCGGGGCGTCCGGGTCGGTGATGTCCACCACGGCCACGCCGAGGTTGGACTGGGCCAGGTAGGCGAGGTTGCCGTTGAGCGCCACCGAGGTGGTGTAGCCGGGAACGTCGACGTCCCCGCGCGAGGTCAGGACGGCCGGGTCGGTGGCGTCGATGATCTGCAACCCCAGGCTCCCGATGGCCAGGACGGCCAGGTTGCCCGACAGGGCGATGTCGCGGGCCTGGTCCAGGGTGGCCCGCGAGGTCAGCAAGGCCGGGGCGGCCGGATCGGTGATGTCCAGGCTGACCAGGCCGCCGGTGCCGTCGGCCACCAGCAGCACCGAGTCCATGGCGGCGGAGGCGAAGGCGTTGCCCGTGGTGTTGTAACCGCCCTGCGGTGCCAGACCGAGGCTGGGCAGGGTGACCTGGCCGGCGATGGTGTCCCACTCGGCGGTGGTCCAGGCCGAATCCCGCCAGGTGGTGGAAATGAAGTCCTCGGTGAAGGTCAGGGTGTCCGCTCGCGAGGAGACTGCTCCGGCTGCTTCCAGGACCAAGGCGCAGCAGAGAATCGCGAATGCGACCCTGGCAAGCGTGACTGTTCTGCGGTTCGGGAACATCCTGCGCCTCCTGGCTTGATGGAATGTCAGTATACATGCCGCCCGGGGATGGTCAACCGCGCGGGTCCTTGACGCGGCGCACCTGATGCCGGTAGATTCACCGGCGACGAATTCGCGCGGCAGCCCGGGTCCGCATCCCGACCATCCCCAGGAGGAACCATGAGCCAAGGGCATCCCAAGGGTCTTTATGTGTGTTTCGGCGCCGAGATGTTCGAGCGCCTGTGCTACTACGGCATGCGGGGGCTGCTGACCCTCTACCTGATCAAGGCCCTGATGATGGGGGATGAGCGGGCCTTCGGGATCTACGGCGCCTATACCGCCCTGGTGTACGCCGCGCCGGTGTGGGGCGGCAAGCTGGCCGACACGGTGCTGGGCTACCGCAGGGCGGTGATGTTCGGCGGCATCGTCATGGCCATCGGCGAGTTCCTCATCCTGGGTGGCAACGAGTTCTGGCTGTTCCTGGGCATGAGCGCCATCATCGTCGGCAACGGGTACTTCAAGGCCAACATCTCCACCATCGTCGGCAAGCTCTACAAGGAAGGCGATCCCCTGCGGGATTCCGGCTTCACGATCTTCTACATGGGCATCAACATCGGCGCCCTGCTGGCCACCCTGGTGGTCGCTCCCATCGGCGAGACCCACGGCTACATGTGGGGCTTCGGCTTGGCCGGCGTGGGCATGCTGGCGGGCGTCCTGCAGTTCTGGCTGGGCCAGAAGAAGCTCGAGGGCGTGGGCGAACCCCAGGACTGGGACGCCTACCGCAAGTGGGGCAAGGTGGTGTACGTGGGATCGCTGCTGGCCATTCCGGTGCTCTACGCCCTGATCACCTACGGCCAGGGGATCATGATCCTGGGCCAGGACCTGCTGTTCTGGATCCTCATGGGCCTGCTGGTCTTCGTGTGCTTCAACCTGCTCCAGGCCGGGTTCAAGGGCGACAAGGTCGTGCGCGACCGCATCCTGGTGCTGATGATCCTGATGGT
>JALUJS010000378.1 GCA_027056825.1 Candidatus Krumholzibacteriia bacterium
CGGTGTTCATCAGCAGCCCCTCCGGCCGCGACCTGCCGGAGAGGGAGCAAGGGGGGGACCACGTCATTATAAAAATTCCAGAATTAGATCAATTTATTGTGTTTCATGTGGTTAGGGCCCGGACCAAGGAAGCATGAGGAAGAATGGGGAACTCCTGGACGCCGCGCGGCCTTTCGAGATGCCCTGTATGGCAGGCGGCGGCGTTGCATCCTGCCCTGTGGGATCCCGCCCACAGGATTCTGGAGTTTACTCCTTGACATAGCATGGCTTATGTTGGAATAATCACGGGGTCAGAGGATTTTTCCGGCTGCTTGGTGGTCAGGTCAGGGGAGGCATGAAATGACCAAAGCCGATATCGTCGAAGACATTGCCCAAAAAACAGGTCTGACGAAGAAGGAAGTCGCCGAGACGGTGGATCTCTTCCTCGCGAAGATCGGCGACCTGCTCGTCGAGGGCAAGCACCTGGAAATCAGGGGCTTCGGCACCTTCAAGGTGAAGGAGCGCAAGGAACGCATGGCGCGCAATCCCCGCACCGGCGAGGCCGTGCCCGTGCCCGCGCGCAAGGTTCCGGTGTTCAAGGTTTCCAAGATGCTCAAGGACAAGGTGGCCGGGACCAACTGAGGTTTCCGGTCCGCAAGCGATTCTGTTCCGGTTTCCCGCCGCCGGCCGGGGGGAAACCGGTTCTTTTGTGCCGGCAGGCGCCGGTGTTAGCCTTCATGAATTTTCGGGCTTTAGGAGGAGGACCATGACCGACAGGCCCATTGTGGACATGCGCAGCGATACGGTCACCCGCCCGGACGCGGGCATGCGGCAGGCCATGGCCGCCGCCGAGGTGGGCGACGACGTTTTCGGGGACGACCCCACGGTGAACCGCCTGCAGGACGAGGTCGCGGCCCTGCTGGGCAAGGAGGCCGCCCTGTACGTGCCCAGCGGCACCATGGGCAACCAGCTCGCCCTGCGCGCCCAGACCCGGCACGGGGACCAGGTGCTGCTGGAGGACGGCGCCCATATCTATCGTTACGAGGCCGGGGGGCCCGCGGCCCTCAGCGGCCTGCTGACCACCTGCATCCCGGCCCCGGAGGGAATCCTCACCGCCGACCTTGTGGAAGCGGCCCTGAACCCCGACAATGTGCACTGCGCCCCGCCCTCGCTGGTGTGCGTGGAGAACACCCACAACCGGGCCGGCGGTCGGATCCTGCCGCAGGAGAATCTGCGGGCCATCGCGGAGCTGGCCCACGACCGCGGTCTGCGGGTGCACCTGGACGGGGCCCGGCTGTGGCACGCCCACATCGCCACGGGCCTGTCTCTGGCCGAGCTGGCCGGCCCCGCCGACACCGTGAGCGTGTGCTTCTCCAAGGGCCTGGGCGCTCCGGTGGGCTCGGTGCTCGCCGGTGACCGCGGGACCATCGCCCGCGCCCACCGCTTCCGCAAGATGCTGGGCGGGGGCATGCGGCAGGTGGGGATCCTGGCCGCGGCGTGCCTATACGCCCTGGAGCACAACCTGCCGCGCCTGATCGACGACCACCGGCGGGCCGCGCGCATCGCCTCGGCGCTGGACAATCCCGCCCTGGCGGTGAACCATCCGGTGGAGACGAACATCGTGATCATCGACGTGATGGGGCCCGGCCGGGACGAGGCCCTGCTGCGGCACCTGGAGCGCGCGGGCGTCCTGGCGGTGGGGTTCGGACCGGGCCGGGTGCGCCTGGTGCCCAACCTGGACACCGACGACGCGGCGGTCGACCGCGCCATCGAAGCGTTGAACGCCTTTTCCGGCGCGGCGTGAGCCGCCGCCACCTGGGAGACGAGTCATGAACGACATGCTGGCGGGCCTGGAACGGCCCGGGTGGGCCATCGCTCCGGCCGAGGCGGCCGAGCGGGCCGGAGAATTCATCCGCGGCGTGCTCAAGGACGCCGGGGTCGATCACCTGGTCATCGGCCTTTCCGGCGGCATCGATTCGGCGGTGTCGGCGGGCCTGGCCGTTCGCGCCCTGGGCGCGGACAAGGTGCGGGGCTTCCTGCTGCCGTACACCACCAGTTCGGCGGCCTCGATCACCGACGCCGAGGCCGTGGCCGCAACCCTGGGCATCCGTCACGAGACCGTGCCCATCGCGCCCATGGCCGACGCCTTCCTGCAGGACATCCCCGCCGGGGCGAAGGTCCGCCGCGGCAACGTCATGGCCCGCTGCCGGATGATCGTGCTGTACGACCGTTCGGCCGCCCACGACGCCCTGGTCCTGGGCACCGGCAACCGCACCGAGGCCCTGCTGGGCTACACCACCATGTACGGCGACAACGCCTGCGCCCTGAACCCGGTGGGCCAGCTCTACAAGACGGAGATCCGCCTGTTGGCGGCCTGGCTGGAGCTGCCGCGGGCGGTGCTGGACAAGGCCCCGAGCGCGGACCTGTGGGAGGGCCAGGCCGACGAGGACGAACTGGGCTTCAGCTACGCGGAAGTGGACAAGCTGCTGCACGCCATGGTGGACGAGGGCCGCGATGCGGACGCCCTGGCGCAGATGGGCTTCGCCCCGGCCATGGTGGAGAAGGTGGCCGCGCGGGTGCGCGCCATGCGCTTCAAGCGGCAGACCCCGCCGGTGGCCATGATGCCGGGCCGGCCCGATCCCGACGCGCCCGGCGGGTTCACCGCGACGTTCGGCGCCGGAGACAGCCGGTGACCACCCTGGAGCTGCCGGAGATCGCCATGCCCGGCGGGGTGTGCCACTTCGTGGCCACGCCCATCGGGAACATGCAGGACATCACCCTGCGCGCCCTGGGCGTGTTGGCGGCCGCCGAGGTGGTCTACGCCGAGGACACCCGGCACACGGCCGGGCTGCTCAAGCGCTACGGCCTGCGCGCACCCCTGACCAGCTACCACGACCACAACAAACAG
>JALUJS010000379.1 GCA_027056825.1 Candidatus Krumholzibacteriia bacterium
GAGAGTCTTGTGCGATTTCATGTTTTCACCTCTTGGAAAAGTCGGTTGCAGTTGCTGCGAACATGGGTGAGTGGGAAAGGCGGCGGGTTTGTTACGAAATAATCCGGGGCTTTACAAAATACCGCTTCGGGAATATGTTCCGGTTGCCGTTAGGGGTGGCTGCCTCCGGCGAGAGGCGGCCTGAGAGAAACCCTTGGAACCTGAACCGGATCATGCCGGCGTAGGGAAACGGGCCGGACTCGGCGCCTGACGGAGGCGCCGTTTTTTTTGCCTCCTGTTTCCGCCGCCTGGCCGACCTTGCGAGGTGCGCCATGCGATTTTCGACCCTGCTTCTGCTTTCCTGCTTCACCGCCTGGACGGCGACGGCCGCCGCCGCGGACGCCACAGGCGGCGCCGTTGCCGATCCCGACACCGCCGTGACCGTGGACGAGGACGTGGTGGTGACCGCCAGCCGCTACGACGCGGCCGACGGGGTGAATCTGACCAACATCACCCACCGCGAACTCGGGATGCGGGAGCCGGACCAGGCCCTGCCCATGCTCCTGCAGTCGCTGCCGGGGGTGTTCGCCTACAGCGACGCCGGCAGCGGCCTGGGCTACACCTATCTGCGCGTGCGCGGCTTCGATCAGCGGCGGGTCGGGGTGCTGTTCAACGGCATTCCCTTCAACGATCCCGAGGACCACCAGGTGTGGTGGGTGGATCTGCCGGACCTTGCGGCCAGCGTGCAGGACATCCAGGTCCAGCGCGGGGTGACCAATTCCATCGGGGGCATGACGGCCATCGGCGGGACGGTGAACATCCTGTCCAGCGAGCTTGCCGATCGCCCCGGCGGCATGTTCTCCCTCGACGGCGGGAGCTACGGCTACACGCGCCAGATGGTCAGCTACCAGACCGGCGCCCTGCCCGGAGGCCTGAAGTCCATGATCCGCCTCTCGCGGCAGGAAAGCGACGGCTACCGGGACCGCAGCGGCTACGAGGGCTGGGCGGTGTTCTGGAGCGGCCAGTACGACACCGACAACACCACCACCCGCGTCAACATCTACACCGGCAAGGAATTGACGCACCACGCCTGGGACGCGGTGCCCCAGTCGGTGCTGGCGATCGACCGCACGGCCAACATGGAGACCTATCCCAACGCCGTGGACGACTTCCGTCAGCCCCACTACGAGCTGCACAACACCATCTACCTCGGCGACAACCTGGCCTTGACCAACCGGCTGTACTACATCCACGGCATCGGCTTCTACGAGAACTACAAGGACGACCAGAGCGCCCGCGACTACGCCCTGGACCGCTACATGGGATTGGCCGCAGACGACGAGGTGGACCTGATCCGCCGCAAGTGGGTGCGCAAGAACCACGGCGGCTGGGTGCCCTCGCTCCGGTGGGAGCAGGGCCGGGGCCGCCTGCTGCTGGGCGGCGACTGGTACACTTTCCACTCGGACCACTGGGGGGACGTGCTGTGGGCCGAAGGCTTCACCCCGGCGGACTTCACCACGCCCCTCAAGTATCACAAGTACACCGGGGACAAGGACGCCTGGTCCGTCTACGCCAACCAGCGCTACGAGATCGCCTCCGGGCTGACCGCCGTGGCCGACATCCACTTCCAGCACAAGCGGTACGAGTTTATGCAGGACGAGGTGGGCAACTTCACCGGCGACCTGCGCAACGCCTACGCGGTGGACTACGACTTCTTCAACCCCAAGGGCTCGCTGACCTGGCAGGCGCCGGGCGAGGTCCTGGGCGGCGGCCTGAAGCTGTGGACCAGCGTGGGCCGCAACCACCGTGAACCCACCGACGGCGAGCTGTTCGACACCTGGCAGGGCGGAGACGACCTGGGCGTGACGCCCCTGTTCCGGCATAGCCGCAACGTCACCGGCACCGACGGCGGGACCGCCTACGTGGAATGGTCCGACCCGCTGGTCCAGGCCGAGGAGGTCACCGACTACGAGGTCGGCATGGGTTGGCGGGGACGCCGCCTGAGCCTTACCCTCGGCGGGTACTGGATGGATTTCAGCAACGAGATCGTGCCCTACGGCGGGGTGAACGACGACGGCAGCAGCATCCGAGGCAACGCCGGCAAGACCCTGCACCGCGGACTGGAGCTGGGCCTGCGCGCGCACCCGGTGCCGGGGCACGACCTGGCCCTGGCGGCCTCGCGCAGCTGGGACGAGTTCGACGAATTCATCTTCCACGACTGGGACGGCGCACAGTACGACTACTCGGGCAATCCCATCGCCCTGTTCCCCTCGCACCTGCTGATGGCCTCGTGGACGGCGCAGTGGCGGCCGGGCGTGCGCACGCGCGTACGGGTGCGCGACACCGGCAGGCAGCACCTGGACAACTCGGGTCGCGAGGACCGCACCATCGATCCCTGGACCACCCTGGATGTGTCCCTGTGGCTGGAACCGGGCCGTCTGGGCGTCGCGGGACTGGACGGGGCCACGGCTTTCGTGCATCTTCGCAATGTCCTGGACGAGCAGTACGAGACCTGGGGGTACTGGTACGGCGAGAACTACCTGACCCCCGCCGCGGGGCGGAACTTCGCCCTGGGAATGGATTACCGCTTCTGATGTCGCCTTATCCCTACGATCGCGGCGGGGCCGAGAACCTCGTCTTCCCCCGGCGGGGCGCCCGCGCGGTGGTGCTGTGCAGCGGCCCCCCGCCCAACCCGTTCGTGTTGCACTACTGGCTGCACGGGGCGGACCTGTTCGTCTGTACCGACGCGGCGGGGCACCCCTACGACGAACTGCCCCGGGTTCCGGACGTGGTGATCGGCGACTTCGATTCCCTCGCCGGCCGCCTGCTGGACGGCAAGAAGGGCCCCCGCTACCTGCAGGTCGTCGACCAGTACACCACCGACAGCGAGAAAGCCCTGCTGTTCC
>JALUJS010000380.1 GCA_027056825.1 Candidatus Krumholzibacteriia bacterium
CAGGGTTCCCGGGCGCTTTACCGAAGACCGGGGCGTTGTGGTGATCTGCCTGCTGTGCCCCAGGGTGTCCAGGGTCCGTCGGATATCCCCGGTGAGGATGGCTACCGACTCCTGGAATCCCGCGCCAGCGGGCTTGTTGATGAATTCCAGGGCGCCGCGTTCCAGGGCCTTGACCGTAAGGCTTGTGTCCGTAGCGCCGGCCCCGCTGACGACGATGACCGGCGGCGCGCCCCACATGCTTTTCATCTTTTCCAGGACGTCGAGCCCCCCCAGGTCAGGCAGGACCATATCCAGGAACAGGACGTCGTAGCGGCCCTGCTCCAGCATCCGCAGCCCTTCGCCGCCGGTCCTGGCGACCTCCACGCCGTCGATGTTGTCCAGGCCCCGCAGGACCTCCGCCATGACCTTCTGGAAGACGAAACTGTCGTCGATGACCAGTGCCTTGTACCCCATGCCCGTCCTCGTCTTGGTGTTGCCGAGCCGCCCCGCACGCCGGGGCGGAATTCCTCCGCGCCTATACCTGGAACCGCGAGACCAGTTCGTCGATGGTGTCGGCCAGTCGGGAAAGGTCCGCCGCGTTCCGCCGCGTCTCCTTGACTCCCTCGTCCATCTCCATGGCCGCCTCGCGCACGCCCTGGATGGTCTTGGCGATCTCCTGGGTGCCCTCGGCCCCTTCCTGGACCCGGCGCGCGATCTCCTGGGCGGCCTGGTTGGCCACGCCGCCGCTCTTGGCGATCTCGTTCAGGGTCGCCGATTGCTCCTCCACCGCGCTGGCGATGGTGTTGGAGATCTGGTTGACGTCCTCGATGACCGTGTTGATCTGCCCGATGGCTTCCACCGCCGTCAGGGTGCTGTTCTGCATCTCGTTGATCTCGCGGTTGATCTCCTCGGTGGCCTGGGCCGTCTGGCGGGCCAGTTCCTTGACCTCGTTGGCCACCACGGCGAAGCCCTTGCCCGCCTCGCCCGCGCTGGCGGCCTCGATGGTGGCGTTGAGGGCCAGCAGGTTGGTCTGGTCGGCGATGTCGGTGATCACGTCCAACACCTTACCGATCTTGCCGGAGGCTTCCTTCAGGCGCCCCATGATCTCAACGGTTGTGCTGGAGAGGTCGCTGGCCTGGCTGGCGATCTCCGATCCCTTCACCGAGTTGCGGGCCACTTCCTGGATGGTCGCGCTCATCTCCTCGATGCTCGAGGCCACGGTGGACAGCATGGAGGACATGTCGTCGGTGGATCCCGCAATGCCCTGGATGCTGGAGGACAACTCCTCTCCCGCCGCCGAGACCGTGCTGGAGATGGTGCTCATCTGGTCCGAATCGTCGGCAAGCTGCTCCGAACGGCGCGAAAGGTCCATGGAGTTGCGCTTGACCGTGTCGCTGCCGTCCTTCAACTGCAGTATGAGGTCGCGCAGGCTCTCGATCATGGCGTTGAAGGACTTGCCGAGGGTCCCGATCTCGTCCCCGCGTGCGGCGAAATCGGCCTTCCGTGACAGGTCTCCGTCCGAGAGCCTCCCGGCCAGCTCGGTAACCTCCCGCACCGGCGCCACGACCAGGAAGTTCAGCAGCCAGTTGAGGATCCCGCCCAACAGGATCACGCCCACCAGGGCCACGATGATCATGCGCCGCAGGGAGGCGGCAAAGGCCGCGTCCGCCTCGTCCATGGACTGGATGACCTCGTAGGCCCCGTGGACCTCGCCGGCCTTCCAGTTCTCCATGCGGGCGCCGTATGCGTCCAGGCCCTCGGTGTTGCCCCACAGGGCGAAGGAGGTCCCCGGATCCCCGTGGCAGGACAGGCACATCTCGCTCAACCGGACCGGCTGGAAGTAACGGATGGCGTTGCGGTCCTCGTCGAACACCGTGTACTCGTCCAGGTTGCCGGCCTTCATCGCCTTGAGGGCCTCGGCCTCCAGCGGGTCCGGTTCGTTGTCGGGATTGCGGGCGTCGAACTTGGGGGTCTTGAACTCGTAATCCCCTTGTTCGGAATTGGCCATGACCGTACGCCAGGCCATGACGATGGGCACCGCACCCAGGGCCTCCTCCTGCTTGCCCTGCTCAACCCAGGCCCGCAGGTCCTGGGTGGTGAAGGTCCCGTCCGACCACAGCTTCTCCATGGTCTGGCGCGCGCCGTCGGCGGCCAGGGCCACGGCGCGGGCTTCCTGGACCACCGAATCCTGCACGTCCCGGCGCTCGTTCCTGGCCCACAGGACGATCATCAGGGTCATCAGCGCGGCGGGAACCGCCACGCTCACCACCGTGATCTTGGTCTTGACCGACATGTCCCTGAAATTCATCGAAGTCCTCCCAACTCTTATGGCACGAGCACGTGGCCACCCCGTTCGGGGGAGTCCGCCGTGACCTTCATTTCACCCGCACCGGCCAGCAGTCCGCCGACCTTGAGCACCAGCAGCAGGGAATCGTCCAACTTGACGACGCCCTCCAGGTATTGCGCGTCCACCCCGTTGGCGTTGGCCGGGGGACTGTCCACCTCCGTCTCGTCCACCGTCACCACGTCAGCGACGCCGTCGATGATCAGCCCCACCGCGTCGGCGCCCAGGTCCCCGCCCGCGATGGCCGCGGCCACATCCGGATCCACCTCGGCGGCGGTCTTGAGGATCAGGCACCGGGAACCCGGCCCGAGTTCGCGTGGGGTCATGCCCAGCACGCAGCTCGGGTCCAGTACGGTGATGATCTGGCCCCGGAGATTCAGGAGCCCCTGCACCGCGAGCAGGGAGTGCTCCACCGGGGTGAAAGCGAATTCCCGGATGATCTCCCGCACCAGCAGGATGTCGATCCCGAACAGATGTTCATCCATCTTCAGGGACACGAATTGCCGTTCAGCCATGGTTCTTCGCCTCGCTTGCCACGCGCCGGATGGTCCCGGCGAGTTTTTCGCGGTCCAGTTTCCACTCGTGGGCGTTCACGCCCGCCTCGAGGCAGGCCCGGTGCGTGTCGTCCCCCTGCAGCGAGGTCAACGTGACCACCGGCAGGTCCGCCAGGGTTTCCGACTCCCGGATCCTGCGCGTCAGCTCGATGCCGTCCATCTCGGGCATCTCGATGTCCGTAAGCACCAGGTCACAGCAGCCGGGATCCTCGTTGAGCCGGGCCCAGGCGCTGCTCCCGTCCTTGACCGCCTCCACTTCGTAGCCCAGGTCCTCCAGGTACTTCTGCACCATGGTCCGGAAGAATGCCGTGTCCTCGGCCAGGAGGATCCGCAGGCCGGCGGGGTTGGTGGACCCGGGATCCATACCGGTGTAGATCTCCGGTGCCGCCGCCTCGAACAGGCCGTAGATGTCCAGGAAGATGGCCAGCTCCCCGTTGATCACCATGGTGCCCATGATGCCGGGGCCGGTGAGGCTCTCGTTGTCAAGGCTGGTCCGCATGGTGACCACGTCGTCGCAGGCGGTCACCACGATGCCCATGGGCTGCTTGACGATCTTGGGGATGATGACGAACAGCTCCTCGGGTTCGTGCTCCGGGGCCGTCACCGGAAGGTGGTCGTGCATACGCACCAGGCGCAGGGACTCGTGCTCGTAGTTGATATATTCCTTGCCGCCCACGTTGAGGATACGCTCGCGCGGGACCGCCTCGATCCGCGCGACCATGGCCAGGTCAAGGGCGAACAGCTCGTCCGGATGGTTGCGGAACAGCAGCAGGGTCTGGTTCTCGGTGCGCTCGCGGTAGGCGTCGCCCTGATCCTCGCCGTGCAGCACGAGGTCCCCCTCGCTGAAGCGCAGGCCGGCCTCCTCGGCGATGCCGACCACGTCCAGGATCATGGCCACCCCGCCGTCGCCCATGATCGTGGCTCCGGCGTAGCAGGCGTTGTCCTTGAGCAGGCCGGGCAAGGGCTTGACCACGATCTCCTCGCTGTCCAGCACCTCGTCGACGACCAGTCCGTAGCGGTCCTCGTTGACCTTAAGCACCAGGATGTGGACAGCGCGGTCGGGATCCTCCCCTCCCTCCGGCTTCCCTCCCCCCAGCAGATCGGACAGCCGCACCAGCGGCAACAGCTTGCCGCGCAGGCGCATGACCTCCGAGCCCTGCACCGTCTCGATGCTCTTGTCCCCGGTGTTGCGGCGCAGACGTACCAGTTCGTCCAGGCCCACCTGCGGCACCGCGAACCGGCGTCCGCCCACCTTGACCAGCAGCGAAGGAATGATGGCCAGGGTCAGGGGCAGCTTGAGGGTCATCACGGTGCCTTCACCCACCGTACTCTCGACGTCGATGCTCCCGCCGAGGGCCTCGATGTTGCTGCGCACCACGTCCATGCCCACACCCCGGCCCGAGATGTCGCTGACCTGCTCCGCGGTCGAGAAACCCGGAGCCATGACCAGCATGACGGCCTCCCGGTCGTCCATGGCGTCGGCCTGCTCCCGCGTCACGACCCCTTTCTCTACCGCGATCTTCCGGATCTTTTCCGGATCGATGCCCCGGCCGTCGTCTGCGATCTCGATGTTGACCTGACCGCTGGCGTGGAAGGCGCGGATGGAAAGACGGCCCGAGCGCGGCTTGCCCAGCGCCTCACGCTCCTCGGGCGGCTCGATGCCGTGATCCAGGGAATTGCGGATCATGTGGTTCAGCGGGTCGGACAGGGCCTCGATGATGGATTTGTCGAGCTCGACCTCCCGTCCGGAGATTTCCAGGAACACCTCCCGGCCGGTCTTGCGGCTCAAATCGCGCACCTGGCGCGGCAGCTTGCCGAACAGGGTGTCCATGTTCTGCATCCGCGTGCGCATGATGTTTTCCTGCAGCTCGGTGGTCACCACATCCAGGTTGACCAGGTTGGCGTTCATGCCCGGAAGATCGCTGAGCCGTGTGGACAGGACCTGCCGAAGACGGTCGGCCAGCAGGGTGAATTCCCGGTCCAGGGTCTCGGCCGGAGACGACGCCGTACCGGCGCCCCGACCCTCATCCTGCAGGGCGTCGCGCAGGCGGCGCCGGGACTCGTCCAGGGCCGTCTGCAGGGCCTGGACCATGCCTGTTCCGGCCTGGGAGTCGGTAAGCTTGCGGTCCAGGGACTGGATCATCTGGTTGCGGGCCAGGACCAGCTCGCCGGCCAGATTCATCAGCTGGTTCAGCAGGTCGACCCGTACCCGCAGCACTTCGGTCCCCTGGTGGCGGGCCTTGGCTTCGCGGGCCGGGCCCTTGGCCGCCACCGGTTGCGCCGGTTTGGCCGCCTCCGGCGCCTGCTCCGCGGGCGCGCTTCCTGACTGCATACCCCGCAGGGGAATGAACCCGGACTTCCCGACGATGTCCTTCGCCGCCGGAGCGGGTGGTGCTGGCGGCGCTTGCGGGGCAGGTGCGGGTGGGATCACGGCCTCGGCGTCATCCAACCAGGGCTGGAGGCCCGCGTACACCGCCGAGGGATCCACCGCGTCGGCCACCGTCACGTCCTCCATCATCTCGCGGATGCGGTCCACCCCGGCGAGCATGACGTCCACCATGTCCGTGGTCATGGCCAGTTCCCCGTCGCGCACCTTCATCAGCACGTTTTCCATGGCGTGGGCCAGGCGCTGGACCGGTTCGACGCCCAGGAAACCGAAGCCCCCCTTGATGCTGTGGATGCCACGGAAGATCCGGTTGATGACCTCGGGGTCGGCGCCCTGTGCGCCCCCCTCCATGCTCAGCAGGTCGGGTTCGATGACATCCAGGTGTTCCTGGGATTCGACGATCAGTTCCTCGAGAACTTCCTGATCGATGGTTTCCATGCCCGATATTCCTCCGTTGGACCGAAGAGGGCGGCCCATGGCCGCCGGACCTAGCAGAGTGCTGTTCGGCATGGGAAGCCTGGACTTGAGAAGGGATTGCAGGGTTACGGGGAAATGATCAAACGGAGGCCCCCGTGAACGTCAACGCTGCGGGAATGACAGGGACAGGACTCAAGGCATCACGGATCCTGCCGATACAACTCCCGCGTCATCATTTCGGCTGGCATCCGAGGAATGTGCATCTTTTTGGGAAAGCCGGAAAACTATTCAGAAAGGTTTTCCGCCCATGACATCCGCTATCTTCGACCGCAACCAAATGTGGAGAGACCTGGAAGCCGCCCTGGCCAACAAGGAATTCCACCTGCTTTTCCAGCCGGTCCTCGATCTTGAACAGGAAGTCCCCTGGGGCGCCGAGGCCCTATTGCGCTGGAGCCATCCCGCGTGGGATGACCTTTCCCCCCGCGTCTTCATCCCCGCGGCCGAAGCTCTCGGAATGACATTCTCCCTGGGGGAAAAGGTCCTGGATCTTCTCTGCCGACAGGGCGCCGACTGGATCCTGGAGGGGCTGCCCGCCTTGTCCCTGACCACCAACATCACCCGCGGGCAGTTGCACAGCCTGCGCACCCATCAGAGCGTGGCGCGAATCCTCCGGCGACCCGGATTTCCCGCGGACCAACTGTTCCTGCAAATTACGGCCAAGGATCTCCTGGCCAGCCCCGAACATCTGCCCGACATCCTGGATCGTCTCTTCGAATCCGGCGCCCATGTGGTCGTGGATGATTTCGGATCTCGATACAGTCAACTTTCCCTTCTCGATCACCCGGCCATCTCCATGATCAAACTGGCCCCCGGGCTGCTGGACACCCACGACGAAACGCGGCATAACGCGGGAATCCTGCGGGCCATGTCGGGTTACGCGCGGGAAAGGAACATCGCGCTGGTGGCCAAGGGAGTGGAGACCGAGGCGCACCTGGCCGCAGCCATCCGCTGGGGGATTTCCCACGTCCAGGGCTTCGGCATCAGCAGGCCCCTGGCTCCGGACATGTTCTCCAAGTGGTATCACGGAATCGTGGACGGCCACCGGGAGGCGTGCAACGGCTGATCACTTCAGGACCGTCACCCTGGCGGTCTGCCGCAATCCGTCGGTGGTCAGCACACCGGTATAAGGCCCCGACGCCACGGGCGCTCCGGCATCATCCCTGCCATCCCAGGCCACCCGGTGCCTCCCCGCATCCAGCAGGCCGCGCAGCAGCGTGCGCACATGCCTGCCCCGCAGGTCGAAGATATCCAGACCGCAGCTTGCGGCCCGTGCGAGGTCGAAGGCCAGCACCGTCCCGGCGTTGCAGGGATTGGGCGCGATGAGCAGGGACGATCCGCCGCCCGCGGGAACGGCCGAGGCTCCCGCGCCGACGCGCACGAAGAGCCTGGTGACCGTCAGGGGCTCGACGGCTAGGCCGTCCAGGAAGAACCGCGAGGGAAAACCGGGCTCCGTCAGCAGGTCCAGGTGGGTGTCCGCATCAACGTCCCGACAGCGGAAGCGCACCTGGTAGGCCACGCCGGGACCGGTCACCGAGACCCCCGCGCACAGCATGCTGAAATGGATTTCCAGGAGGCTGCTGTCCGCAGAGACGGAGAACAGGTGGAAGTTCTGCGGGCACGCATCCAACATCAACGGGCCGGCCTGGTCGCGCAGGGAGTTGGCCGGCAGGAATTGCAGCACCGCAGGATCGAAACGCACATAGGCGTCGAAGGCGTTGAAGGCGGGACCGGCCCGGGGAATCTCCAACTGGACCATCAGGGTGTCGCCGCCCTGCAGGACGGGCAGGCCCGCGTATCCTTCGGCCGTCAGGGAGGCGAAAAGGGTATCTCCGTCCGCAACGGCGCCTGCCTGGGCAATCCCCCACCCCAGGCTGACGCACAGCAGGATGATCCCCCCCATCTGCGGGATTTTCCTTCCCGGGCGCATCATCGGTAACGGGCCTTGACGGCGCCCCAGGCGACGGATTCGTCGGCGACCGGGCAGCGGTAGTCGACCTCGGCTTCGTTGCTCGTGAAGGGAATGTCGTCGTTCTGGCTGTCGCGCAGGATCCCCGACCGCAGACGCACGGGCGAGATCCCCTGCACCGCGCCCTCGAACACGATCTGCACCAGGACCCCCGGCCCGTCAACGGAGCAGCCCAGGGTGGCCAGGTCGACCGCGATGCTGTCCGACGGAGCGCCCGCGTTGAGCCAGGTGAAGAAGTGCGGGCACCCTGCTCCGGTCACCAGGCTCCCCGCCGTCACGGCCAAAGGCTGCAGGATGGCCGCATCGAATTCCAGCACCAGCGAGGCCCCGTGCAGGTCCGTTGTGGCCGGATCCGCCAGCACCTCCAGGGTGTAGGTCTCTCCGCAATCGAAGCTGCCGGTCACCGGCGACAGGACCAGGTCTGCGGCGCGGGCCGTCCCCGCCGCCAGGACCAGGATCACCGCGGCCCGGATCAGTCCCCTCCAACCGCGGCGGTTGTGGATGTCGAACATGATGCTGCTCCGTTTCCGGTGTGGCGGGGCGAGCCTGCAGCCCGCCCCGCCGGTTCGCGACTACTTCACCATGGTGATCCGGCGACTCTGGATCCGGTCCGGAGCCGTCATGCGCACGAGGTAGACGCCCGAGGGCGCCTGCCGGCCCGCATTGTCCATACCATCCCACAGGACGGTGTGGGAACCCGTGGCCAGGGACTCGTCGACCAGGGTGCGCACCAGCTGCCCGCGCAGGGTGTACACGCTCAGGTTGACCCGGCCCTCGCGGGCGATCATGAAGGTGAAGGTGGTGCTGGGATTGAACGGGTTGGGCACGTTGCCCTCGAGCACCGACATGGCCGGCACGCCGCCGCCGTCGCCGCCGCTGGTGACGCCGTCCATGGTCACGGCCTTGTTGGCCGCGTCGCGGGCGGTCACTTCGCCCACCGCGATCCCGGGATCGCCGGGGCCGGTGCGCTGGAAGCGAACCACGGCCAGCAGGCCTTCCCCGCTGATGCCCGCGTCACGGACACCGAACAGGGCCGCGTCCACCGTGCCGGGAGCCGGGGAAACCACGAGGTTCTCCCCGCCCTGGGCCGCCAGCAGATCGCCGGGGACCATGCCGATCGGACGGACGGCGTTCTGGTTCCACACCAGGGGTACGCTGAGACCCTGGACGGAGCCGTCGCCGCTCATGACCACGGAGGCCTCCAGCAGGTCCGGAGCCGTCGCCGAGGGCGCGACCTCCAGGGTGATGGCGTTGAGCGCCGCGGGCGCGGGATGGTCGAGGGACTTGCTGACCTGTCCGTAGTTGATGGCGAACATCATCAGGTCCTCGAACTGCACCCGGTTGTCCGTGGTCGGACGGGCGTCCACGCTGTAGTCGGTGGTCGGACCGACGTCCAGGTAGTTCAGGGGATCGCTCGCCGCCAGCGTGATGCCGTAGTTGAAGCCCAGGT
>JALUJS010000381.1:0-1198 GCA_027056825.1 Candidatus Krumholzibacteriia bacterium
CTCGTTGAATGTCGGCTCGCCAAGCCAGTAACCCAACTTGACCAGTGCGTTCCACCGGCGACGGCCCATGAAGAGCTTGCGCAGCCTGCCGAACTTCCTGGTCATCCACCTGTCAACCTCGGCCAGGCGCATGTCCAGGATCATGTCGGCCTCTTCCTCGCTCAATCCGGCGCCGCTTGACGGGTCGACATTGAAGCCGTACCCGATGGTCAAATAGCCGTTCTGGTCCCTATACGGGTACGGGCGGAACCCCTCGGCAACCTTGATCTGCTCCTTGATCTTCATAACCACCCCATTCTCACCATGAACAGCGCTAATGTGTAACAGATCAGGGTCGGCCGGCAATCCACAACGCCGGGAATATTATTTACTTTGGCAGGTAGAGAGTAACAAATCAGTGCCAGTAACACAGGGGTTGTTCACCGCATCAACTTTCAATATTATTTGGACACCCTCTCCCGCAAGACCTCCAGGTTTCTCAAGGGGACAATGGTAATTTGCCGGTCCGCATATATGACCTCGGTCCCCGGATACACCACCCACAGATGGTCCAGGCCGAGGGAGTCCAGGGCAACGCGCATGGAGCGGGTCACCCGGGGCGCCTCCTGGTATTTGAATTCCACACCGAAGCGTTTGCCCGCCGCCATGAACATCAGGTCCAACTCCGCCCCTGCATGCGTCGCCCAGAAATACGCGGTCGGAGGCCGGAGGTGATTGAGAACCTGTTCCAGGGCGAATCCTTCCCAGGATGCCCCCAGGCGCGGGTGACCAAGCAATTGGTCCCTGTTCTCGATCCCCAGCAGGCTGTGCATGATTCCGGAGTCCCGCAGATAAACCTTGGGTGATTTCACCTGGCGTTTTTTCAGGTTCTCGAACCATGGCTGCAGTTGCCGCACCATGAAAGCACCCGTCAAGGCATCCAGGTATCCACGCACCGTCTTGTCGCTCACCCCCATGGATCGCGCGAGTTCGGAGCTGTTCCATGTCTGGCCATGGCTATGGGCGAGCATGGTCCAGAAACGCCGCATGGCCACCGGGGCGATGCCAATTCCCAATTGTGCAAGATCGCGTTCCAGGAAGGTCCGGATGAAACCCTCGCGCCAGGCCAAACTGTCGGCGTTTGTTCTGGCGAGGAAGGATCGGGGGAAACCGCCTCGCAGCCACAACTTGTCTGCGGATTCCGGGCCGGTCTCGTGAA
>JALUJS010000381.1:1208-2879 GCA_027056825.1 Candidatus Krumholzibacteriia bacterium
GGCCAATTCCACGAATTCGACCCTGCCCGCCAGACTCTCGGAGGTTTGCGTGATCAGCAGCGGTGATGCGCTGCCCAGAATCAGGAACCGGCCGGCGTCTGGCCGGCGATCAACCAGGACCTTCAAGACCGGAAACAAGTCGGGGACCTGCTGGATCTCATCCAGAATGACCAGGCCCGTCAGGGATTCCAGTTGAAGCTCCGGGTTCTGCAATCTTTGTCGGTCCCGGGGAGATTCCAGATCGAAATAGTGGCTGTCCCTGTCCTCGGCCAAGGCCTTGGCCAAGGTGGTCTTGCCGCACTGGCGCGGGCCCAGCAGAGCGGTGACCGGTGACCGGCCCAGGGCCGTCTTGACGAGATCCTGATATGTTGGCCTTGAAATCATAGCGTGATATTAAACTTGAAAATCCGGAGTGTCAATCCGAATTTTCAAGGATAATTCTCTGTAAAAAGGGCGGGACACCAGGCCCCGCCCTTTGGCTATATCTATACAAAATCACGAATTACATCGGCGAAAACCCCTGGTCCGCCCAGTAGGCGTCCTGGTACATCTTCTCCAGCTCCATGAGCTGCTCCAGGTGGCCGTCCTCCCACTCGACCAGCCAGGTGAACAGCTGCTTGAGGTCCGGATCCTCCGCCTCGGCCGCGTGCTTCTTGTAGTAGGCGATGGCCTTGTTCTCCAGGTCGCAGCCGATGCCGATGACAGCCATCTCGAACTTGCCGCCCTTGATGGACTTCTTGAACTCGTCGGTGATCACGTCCTGCGAGCCGTGGTCCACCTCGGCGGGATGAACGTCGTCGAGGTCCAGCTTGCCGTCGGCCATCAGGCTCTTGTACTGGTTCATGAGGATGCGCACGTGGTCGTCCTCGTCCTTGGCCAGCATCTCGAACATGGCCTTGGCCGCCGGATCGGTGGCCTCGCTGGCGGCGTGGCTGTAGAGCTGCTGCCCCTTGACCTCGACCATCACCGCGTCCTTGATCACCTTGATCATGGCTTCCTTCTTGGGGTCGTTGCTCATCTCGTTCCTCCCGCTCTGTTGGGTCTTGTCAGAAATCGATCACGTTCACCTTGAAGAACTTCTTGGGGTTGCGCCGCATCTCGTCCAGCAGGCGCTGGACCGCCGTCAGCGTCGAGTCGGTGCGGGTGTACAGGGTCCTGTCCCCGAGCAGGCCGCCGGCGGTGCCCTCGCCATCCTCCAGGGAGGCCAGGATGGCGTTCAGGTGCCCGGCGGTCTCCTGCAGGTCGGCCAGCAGGCTGTCGGCCGTGGCCATGGTGGCGGCGGTCCGGCCCAGGGTGGTGTCGATGACGCCGGAAGCCAGCAGCGACTTCAGATCGCCCGTGGCCACCACCAGGTTGTCCAGGATGCGCTGGATCTTGGGATGGTTCTCCTCGAGCATCTGGTCCACCTCGCCCAGGGTCTCGTTGGCCTGGGCCAGGGTCTCGACCACCTTGCCCTCGTCGCGCACCGCGTCGATCAGTTCGGTGACCTTGCCCGTCAGCACCCGCATCTCCGCCAGGGCGTCCCCGGCGGCGTCGGTCATCGCGGCGATGGTGCCGGCGGTGCGGCCCTTGAAGACGTGGCCCGGGGCGACGGCCTTGCCCCCGACGCCCGGCTCGATCTCCACCACGACCTCGCCCACGATGCCCTTCTCGCCCAGGATGACCTGGGCG
>JALUJS010000382.1 GCA_027056825.1 Candidatus Krumholzibacteriia bacterium
GCGGGCCGCCCGCCAGGACATGAGGGCCCGTGAGCAGTTCAACCAGGGTGATTCCCGCCAGGCCTGCCGCATCCTGGAACAGGTGGAGATGCTTCAGAACCGCGCCGCCGGCCTGCTGGGCGTGGGTCCGGACCGGGAGCACCTGGACCAGATGCTTGACCGCACCGAGGATCTGCTGGAGCGGGCACAGGATTTCACCGGTCCGGACGCCTCCCCGCAGACCCTGTCCCTGCTGAAGGACGCCGAGGTTGCCCTGCGGAAGGCCCGGGACTTCCAGGCGAAGGGCATGGCGGCGCGGGCCCTGAAGGCGGGACGGCTGGCCCGCAAGCTGGCCGACCAGGCCCTGCTGGCCCCTCCGGGGGGCAACGATCCGGTCGCGGCCGCCGCGCGCCAGATCGAGCGCTGGGACCGCCGCGTGGCAAACCTGTCGGAGAGCCCGGACGGTTCGGTCGCCCCCGCCCGGGCCGAACTGCTGTCCCGGTCCCGGAAATTCCGGGACCGGGCCCGGGCCCTCCTCGAAGATGGAAAACCCCTGATGGCCCTGCGCCAGATCAAACTGGCTCACGACCTGCTCGACCAGGTGGAAAGGCGAACCCGGTAGCACCTTGGCGCGTCATCCTGCCGGTCATCCTGGCGCTGTACCTGCCGGGACGGGCCCTGGGAGCTCTCCTGACGGTGGGCTCCTCGTCGTCCCCTGAAGCAGGCCGGGCACGTTGGGCGACCCACCTGTCCACCGGTTTCGAGATCTTCACCAACACCTATGCCCTGGCCGAGGACGACACCACCGAGACCATCGCCGAGGCTGCGTTGACGGCCGGGATGACGGGAAATTCCGGACGCGGCTCCCGCAACCGGTGGCGGGTGGCCGCCGAGGCCTCCGCGGGCACCGACCTGTGGCGGGAGAGGCTGGAGGCGGATTGGCGCCTGCGCGATGCCGGGCGCAACACGCGCCTACGCGCCACCGCCTCGGCCCATGCCAGGCAGTTCCGCCGGGAAACCGATTACGGACTGAACAGCGATTCGCGGGACGGCCGCCTGGATCTGCGCGGCTACCCGCTGGCGGGGGACGGCAGGGCCCTGGAAATGAGGAGCTGGTTGAGCGGCCGCAGCTACAGCGTGCCCTCGACCCTGGAACTGGACCAGCGGGAATGGGGCGGAGGCGCCGCGTTGCACGGGGGGACGCCGTTGCGGACGAACTGGTCGGTGGGTGGCCGCTACGCCCGCCGCACCTATCCCGATTCCACGGGACTGGACCGTAGTACCTGGAGCCTGGACGCCTCCTGGGAGGGCCCCCGCATCAGGGTCTACCACCGGACGGACCGCCGCCGGGTCAGGGACGAAACCGCTCGCCCCTCGGCCTGGTCCCACTGGACGGACCTGGACCTGGAACTGGAGGCGGGAGCGGGCGCCTTCTTCCTGGAGTTGGAAAACGAGTACTGGGACTACGACGAGGAACGGGCCGCCTACCAGGACTACCTGCGCACCTCCCTGCGGACGGGCTACCGTTGGGGGGATGTGCTGGGGGTCCGTTGGCGGGCCGGTTTGAGCGGCGGCTTCATGGACAGCGACGACGAGCAGGAATCCTACACCCAGTACGGGGTGCTGGGCGGAGTGGAGTCGTACGGGTACGCCCTGACCGGTTCGGTGCTGGTGGAGACGGGATGGCGGGACTACCGCGGGGTTGTGGTGGATCCGGCCCTGAGGGATCCGGATGGCCAAACCGACGTGGACCTGCTCACCGCCTATACGGATTTCCAGTACTGGAAGATCTGGGTGATGGCCACCTGGAGCGTGGCGGACAACCTGGACCTGGCCGTGCTCGCCAGTTACGAGCCGGAACGCCACGGCGAAAAGACCGACGACACCACCCTGGGTTACGCCAGCGTGCAGCTGGTCTGGAGGCCGTGAGCCGGATAATTCCTGAATCCACTTAACCCGAATTATTGAATCGCTACGCGACCCAATAATTCGGGTTAATGCCTGTGGCGTCCGGACGATAACCAGGGCAAGGAACCTTCCCAACTCGCCCAAGGAGAACATCATGACCGGAACCGCCTTGCCCACCGACCTGACTCTCGGCATCGACAAGCTCGACGAGCAGCACGCCGGCTATTTCCATCTCGTCGAGAAAGTGGAGGCCGCCGCCATGTCCCAGGAACCCTGCCATGTCGTCCAGGAAACTCTCGATGTCCTGATCGATTACATCGACGAGCATTTTTCCACCGAGAAGGCCATGATGGTTGAAACAGATTATCCGGAGCTGAAGCCCCACCAGCAGGAGCACGTCTATTTCGTGCGCAGGATCATGGACATTTCGGAGGACTTGAGGGACGGGGATTGCCCTGTGAAGAACGGTATGCTGGAATTCATGAAGGACTGGTTCACCAATCACATCCTGACCACCGACACGCGCCTGGTGGCCTACCTCAAGAGCCGGTAGTCATGGCCGGAAGATGATCCGTGCAGAGGACCCCGCGTGAGGGCGCGGGGTCTTCTGCTTGACGATCTCGGGTTTGTTCAGTTCCGCGATGACCAGGACCACCATGCTCGAGGTCACCAGGAAACCCAGGAACACCACGATCCAGATCCAGGGGTTGTCGTAGAGCCACTTGCGCATGGGATTCCCGTCAGGGAACGCCGCCGGGGTCAGGGACCGCGGAAGCGCACCTTGATGTTCTGCACCTCGCCGGAGATCGAGTCGGTGACGGTGAAATTGAAGTCCTCCGGCTGAACATAGCTGCGCTTGGGTATCTCCGCAAACGCGGTCAGGGGCACGTCGGCCAAGGGGTCCAGTTCCACCCGCGGCTGGGGAATGATGAACTCGACACCCGGGCAGTCGGCCAGGGCGCCCTCTTCGATTCCCACGAGGTACACC
>JALUJS010000383.1 GCA_027056825.1 Candidatus Krumholzibacteriia bacterium
TACCTGGGTGCGGGTCTGGGCTGGGTCAACACACGTATCATCCTTGGCGTGATCTTCTACCTGCTGTTCACACCCATTGCCCTGGTGATGTGGTTGCTGCGCAAGGATCCCATGCGTCGCCGGCTGGACGCCGGCAGCAGTAGTTACCGCCTGCCCAGCCAAAAGAGTGAAGTCAAACGTATGGAGAATCCCTTCTGATGCTGGATTTGATCAAGGACCTCTGGTCTTTCATGCGCGTGCGCAAGAAATTCTGGCTTGCCCCCATCATTCTGGTGCTGCTGCTACTCGGGATGCTGGTGGTCATGACCCAGGGTTCGGCGGTCGCGCCCTTCATCTACACGCTGTTCTAGCGCGCACCGGCTCCTGGCAGACGTACGGGCCGGTAGCCCGGGCCCCGTTTCCGGCTGCCGTGGCCGGAAACGGGCATATGCGTATTGTGCGCGACGCGCCGGTGTCTCAGAATACACCGGGTAAATTCCAAGCTTAATCTGATGTACAGCGCCGGGGAGGCACCGATGGTATTCAATTCGCTGTTAGGAAAACTGACTGTTCTACTGGTATTGTCCGGCGCGTTTCTGCTCTCCGGCTGTGCCACTACGCTCAACGGGCCGGTACACGCCTATCCGGGCAAGCCACGTTCGCTGAGCGAGCTGGCGGAAATTCGCATCCCGCCGGGGATCAATCTCATCGCCGTGGACAGCGTGGAGTACAAGCACGGTGAGGCCGGGCCCGAAGGCGTACCGCTCTACCTGACACCCGGGCGCCACCAGGTGGCGGTCAACTACAGCGAAGTCTATGGCGATCCCACCGCGGCATCGCTCTACACCTCGGATACCTTCATCTTCACGCCCGATGTGCGCGCCGGCGAGACCTACCGCTTTGCCCATAACGGTCCCGAAGATCCCACCAGCGCCGATGTGAGCACCGCTGACGTGGAGATCTGGCTGCTCAATACCCGGGGCGGTCAGCGTCTGCAGGCCGCGCGCCGCGTTCCTGCGGGGGGGATCCTGAGTCAGCTGGGCGTGACCCCGTCACCCATCGTTGTGGCCCCCGCGGCACCGGCCATGCCCGCACCGGCCCCGGCCCCGGCGGCACCGATGCCTGCACCGGCCCGGCCCGCGGCCGGCGGTACCGTGCTCGACGAGCTGAGGAACTGGTGGCAGCAGGCCTCACCGGCAGAGCGCGCCGAGTTCCGCAAGTGGATCGTCGATCACCCCTGAACCGCCCTGTCGGCGGTCTTTCGGGCCCGTGGATCCCCTCAAGCTGACCCACGTCAGCCTCGCGCTGGCCTCGTTGACGGGCTTCCTGGCCCGCGGTGTGCTGCGCCTGCGGGCCTCGCCACGGCTGCAGGCGCGCTGGCTGCGCATCTTGCCCCATGTCCTCGACAGCCTGTTGCTGGCCACCGGCATCGCCCTGGCGGTGCGTATCGGTCAGTATCCCTTTGTCAGCCCCTGGCTGACCGCCAAGCTCACCGCCCTGGTGCTCTATATCCTGCTGGGCATGGTCGTCATGCGGCACGCCCGCGGCCGCCTCGGACAGGGCGTGGCGCTGGGTGCGGCGGTGCTGGTGTTCGCCTACATGCTGGGCGTGGCGGCCACGCGCCAGGCAGGGCTGGGGATCCTGTAAGAGGCCGGGGCAGGTGCCCATACGTGAGACAGAAGGGGGGGATATGCCGACCCTGAGCCGCACCGGGAGGGTGCGCCCAGGGAAAGGACGGGGAGATCAGGTCTGGTGTTGCTGTTCAGGAACCCTGGCGATAGATCAGGCCGGGGTGGATCATGATTTCATTGCTTTGCAGCTGATCCAGGGGACAACCGTCCTCATTGCACTCGGCAACACGATCGAAGACGTAGCTGCCCTGTTCATTGGTGATGGCCGGTGCCACGGGACGCCCCATGTGGCTGGTGATGGCATGGCCGGATTTACTGCTTTCCACTTTGGAGTCACCTCGCTGTTTTCAGGTTCGTGCGTATGAGACAACTTACGCGCCGGTATATTCCATATCGTCCGCTCCGCGCAGGGCTTTAATTGGCCCTCCCACCACTCCATGGTGTGAACCAGGTCACATTTTCGTACCTGATCCCGCGGGGACATGAAAGTGAAACGATCCTCCATCCAAAAGGTGGTTTTTCTGTCCCGATGATTTACGTAAACTGAAGGACCCGCAGGAAGGTCGCCGCTACCGTGGCCCGCCCGCTCGCGGGATACCGTATGCAGGCAGGTATGGAAAAAACACGAATCATCGGTTACCGGGCCCATCCGGAGTTCTCCTCGCTGGTCCAGACGGTCTACGAGTGCGGCCATGCCTACAGCACGCCGCTGGAGGAATTTCGCCTCGCCGGGCCACGGGAAAAGCGCTGTACCAAGTGCGTCACCGGCGCCCCGGCGGATATCCCGCACGGTGAGCTGAGCCGCATTTGCCATCAGACACCGGTGGATCATCCGCTCATCGGCCGTCTGGCCAGTGCTCTGTTCTACCACCTCAGCCTGAGCGAGAAGCGCCAGTACCTGGAGCAGGAAGCGCGCCCCGATCTGGACGAGGCCATCAGCGAGGCCCGTCGCCTGCTCGAGCAGGTGGGTTTTGGTGGCGATGGCTTCGACGTCCGCACGCCGGGACCCACGATACCCGTAACGGGCGCGATGGAGAGGCCGCAGGCGGGACACCCGGACGTGACGGATCGGGAGGACGCGGAAATTTCAGATCATGGGGAAACCCCCGATCCCGCCGCGTCGGGGATATACTATTTTGAACTGCCCGATCTCTCGTTGCTCTAAGATTCAGGCAGGCCGGGGGACAGGAGGAAGGCACCATGGTCATCAATGAACGGCGGCGCCATCGTCGCATCCATTTCGAACGGCCGGTCAGCGTGAC
>JALUJS010000384.1 GCA_027056825.1 Candidatus Krumholzibacteriia bacterium
GAGCCGCGCCGAGGCCCGGCAGGTCCTGGGACTGGATCCCGGGCGCCGGCTGGTGCTGTTTTTCGGGTTCATCAAGCCGTACAAGGGGGTGGTCCACCTCATCGACGCGGCGGACGCCCTGCACCGGGAGTTCGGGGACGGGGTGCAGGTGCTCATCGTGGGGGACATCTACGGTGAGCGGCAACCGTACCTGGACCGCATCGCCAGCTCGCCGGGCCGGGACATCATCACCCTGGTGGAGGGTTTCGTGCCCGACGAGACGGTGGAGGACTACTTCCTGGCCGCGGACCTGGTGGTGCTGCCCTACGTATCGGCCACCCAGAGCGGGATCGTCCAGATCGCCTATCATTACGACCGGCCGGTGGTGACGACCAACGTGGGCGGCTTGCCGGAAGTGGTCATCGACGGCGAAACGGGTTTCCTGGTGCCGCCGGGTGATCCCGGGGCCCTGGCCGCGGCCATCACCCGGTTCTTCCGCGAGAACAAGGCCACCGAATTCGCCGGGGCGGTGGCCCGCGAGAAACGCAAATATTCCTGGGAGGCCATGGTCGAGGCCATCGAGGACCTGGCCGGGCTTGACCTGGGGTGACGCCATGAGTGGAAAGATGACCGTCGAGAAACTCGCCGCGGCCCTGGAGGAGGGTCGGATCGTGCCCCTGCCCCTGCCGGAGTGGGAGGCCGTGGCCGACGCCTTTGCCGAGGTTTCGCGCACACCCACCGGCATGGGCGCGCCCATCCTGCTGGTGCGCCGGCCGCGCCCGGGCAGGAAAGCCCTTGGCTGGGCCATCGTCGAGGAGAGCAAACCGGGCGAGCGGGTCGTCCGGCCCATGGCCTCGCGCAAGGCGGCCCAGACCCTCATCGGCGAGCGGCTGGCCGCCTACGAGCGGATGTGGGACGGCTGAGGCTGCAGCGAGCCGGATTACTACAACTGACCGGGGGTCGGTTTTGCAGCAGGTGAAAACGGGCTTGGAGAGGTTGCTGGACGACCGGTGCCGGAGTCTGCGCGAACGCCGGGTGGGCCTGCTCGTGCATCCGGCTTCCGTCGCCTCGGGTCTGCGGCACGCCGCGCCCCTGTTGCGGGAGGCCCTGGGCGATGACCTGCGCGTCCTGTTCGGCCCCCAGCACGGCCTGCGCGGCGAGACCCAGGACAACATGATCGAGTGGGAGGGATTCACCGACCCGGTGACCGGGCTGCCCGCCCGTTCCCTCTACGGCGAGCATCGCAAGCCCACCGCGGCCATGCTGGCGGACATCGACGTCCTGGTGATCGACCTGCAGGACGTGGGCGCCCGCTACTACACCTTCATCTGGACCATGCGCCTGTGCCTGGAAGCCTGCGCGGAGCACGGCAAGGCGGTGATGGTCCTGGATCGCCCCAATCCCCTCGGGGGCCAGGTGATGGAAGGCCGCCTGCCCGATCCCGGTTACGAGTCCTTCGTGGGGTTGGCGCCGCTGCCCATGCGGCACGGGATGACCATGGGGGAACTGGCCGCCATGTGGAACCACAGGATCGGCGCCGCACTCGAGGTGGTGCCCATGCAGGGCTGGCTGCGGTCCATGGCCTTCGACGCCACCGGCCTGCCCTGGGTCATGCCTTCGCCCAACATGCCCACCCTCGAGACGGCCTGGGTCTATCCCGGCGGTTGCCTGCTCGAAGGAACCAACCTCAGCGAGGGCCGGGGCACCACGCGCCCCTTCGAGATCCTGGGTGCGCCGTGGGTGGACCCGCGGGAACTGGTCCGCAGGCTCGATGACTTCGACCTGCCCGGATGCGTCCTGCGCCCCCTGTCCTTCCAGCCCACCTTCCACAAGTTCGCCGGCGAGGTCTGCGGCGGGGTGCAGGTCCATGTCACCGACCGGGCGGTTTTCCGGCCCGTGCGGACCTACCTGGCGGTGCTCATGGCCGTGGGCGGGTTGTGGCCCGACGCGTTCGCCTGGCGCGAGCCACCCTACGAGTACGAGACCCGGAAGCTGCCCATCGACATCCTGGCCGGCGGCCCGTGGCTGCGCGAGGCCGTGGCCGCGGGGAGCGGCCCGGACGCCTTGCGGTCCCTGGAGGAGTCCTGGCGGAAGGACCTGGACCGTTTCGCCGAGGCGGCGGCGCCGTGGCGGATCTATGAGTGAGCGGTTGCGGGGCATGGTGCTGGCCGCGGGCTACGGCACGCGGTTGGCGCCGATCACCGACCACGTGCCCAAACCCCTGCTGGCGGTCCACGGACGGACCCTGCTGGACCGGGCCCTGGACGCCATGGCTGCGGCGGGCTGCGACGCGGTGGCGGTCAACACCCACCACCTGGGCGGGATGATCACCGGCCACCTGGCCGCCTGCCGGCACCCTGTTCCGGTGCGGGTATTTCCCGAACGGGAGATCCTCGGCACCGGCGGTGCCCTGGACGGGGCGCGGGATTTCCTGGCCGCCGGCGCGGCTTTCCTGGTCCACAACGGCGACGTGCTGTACGACGGGCCGCTGGACGGTCTGGTGCGCGGCCACTTGGCTGCGGACGCGCTGGCGACCCTGCTGGTGACCGACTGGCCCGCGGTCAACTCGGTGGTCGTGGACGAGGCCGGGGCCGTGCGCTCCCTGCGGGGCAAAGGGGACGGCCGACGCCGAACCTACACCGGCATCGGCGTGTTCTCCCCGGCCCTTCTGGATGACATACCCGCCGGCTTCTCCAGCCTCGTCGATCCCGTGGAAAGGGCCCTGGCGGCGGTCCCGGGCAGCGTCCATGCCGTGGAGGCATCCGGCCCGTGGTCGGACCTGGGCACTCCGGGCCGCTACCTGAGGGCCATCGCCCCCGGGGGTGAAACAGGCGGGCCCCTGCAGGTGCTGCCCCTGCGCCAGGAGGGCTCGGACCGGCGTTTCTGGAGGCT
>JALUJS010000385.1 GCA_027056825.1 Candidatus Krumholzibacteriia bacterium
GGCGTCCACGACGACGTACCGATCGGGGCGCATGGCGAGGAGGACCAGGGACGAGGGATGCACGTCGCGGCCCAGGCGGTCCCGCAGCCAGGAGCGGACCCCTTCCTTGGCGGCCAGGCGGGCGGCGTCCCAGCGTTCGGAGGCAGGGGCGGGATAGAACTCCCCGGTCAGGCCCGAGAGGTCGGGGCCATCGCTTCCGGATCCGAGGGGTCCCGTCCGGCCCAGGGCGCGGTGGCAATCCCCGCACAGGCGCGTGAAGACCGGCAGGGTGTCCGGAGCCGTGCCCTGGAATCTCACCTGGTAACGCTCGTGCCCGGGATCGGGGTCGCCGTCATGCAGGAGCAGGGCGATGAGGGTGTCGGCCTGGGTTTCGGTCAGGTCGAAGCGGGGCATGGCGCCGGCGGGATCCAGGAGGGCCTGCCGGAGCCGGTCCTGGCCCCGTTCCCGGACGACGGCGTCCAGGGGAATGGCCTGGCGCTCGCCCCGGCCGCCGGTGAGGTGGCAGCGGCGGCAACCCAGGCTGTCCCGCATGGCCGCGGCCCGGACCAGCACGGGGGAGCTGGGCAGGTTCCAGCAGGCGGCCGCACCACGGATCAGGTCGTGATGGGCCAGCGCCTCGCGTTGGGCGGCGGGATCACCGCGATGGCAGGTAGTGCAGCCGCCCCGTTCGCGGTAGTGGACCGGGTGGCAGGACAGGCAGCGGCTATCCGCGCGCGCGATTCCGGAAACCGTCAGCAGGAGGGCCAGGGCCAGCCCCGCATAAGACATCAACCGAGCCATTGCCAGTTGGGCCCCCTGAGGAACATGGCCACGAAGGTCAGGGCCAGGATGCCCAGGACAATGGCCAGGACCACGACTCCCACCAGGCGGTCGCCCGGCTGGAACCAGGCTGCGCGCGACGCCTCGCCCGGCCGCAGCCAGGGCAGGAAGACGAACAGCAGCGCCAGGACGAGCACCGCGTAGATCCAGGCGGTGCCGTGGCTGACCAGTTCCTGGATCCACAGCAGGAACCAGGCGGACTTGGCCGGGTTGGGCGAGTGGGCCGGGTCGGCGATGGTTTCCAGGGGGGCCTTGATGAACACCGCCGCGATCAGCAGCACGGGCACGGCGACCAGCAACGCCCGCTTGATCAGGCGGTACAGGTGCGGAGAAGTGGGAACCCGGTCCTTCATAGGTACGGCAACAACCCCCTGGATCTCCTGATCCGGAAAAAGTGGAGAAAGATCAGCGTCATCATGCCCAGGGGGATGACGGCGATATGCAGGGCGAAGAACCGCTGCAGGGACAGGGGCCCGGCGATCTGGTCGGGGACCAGCAGGCGGACGATCACATGCCCGCCGGGCAGCGCGCCCACCAGCTCCATGCCCGTGCGGGCCGCCCAGTACGCAAGCTGGTCAAGGGGCAACAGGTAGCCGGTATACGCAGCGAACACCGCCAGGAACATCAGCATGACGCCGATGATCCAGGTGCCGTGGCGGGGGTGGCGGTAGGCCCCGGTCAGGATGACCCTCAGGCTGTGCAGCAGGATCAGGATCAGCAGGGTATGGGAGGCCAGGCGGTGAAGGGAACGCAGGTAGCGGCCGCCCCAGACCGCGTTTTCGATGAAGCGGATGGAGTCGTAGGCCCCGCCGGGCGAAGGCCGGTAGTAGAACAGAAGCAGCAGCCCGGTGGCGACCAGGACCAGGAAGGTGGTAAGAGCGAGACCGCCCAGGCAGAAGGTATAGCTGAGGCGCAGGTTGCGCTGCAGCACGACGCGGGGAAAGAGGTGGTCGAGGAATTCGCGGATCATGTCCCGGCCTTCCCCGCGATGTGCAGCACGCCGTCCTCGAGGCGGGACGCCAGACGGTGCAGCGGCGCAGCGGCCGGACCGGTCAGCACCTGGCCGCGGGGCCCGAAGCGGCTGCCGTGGCAGGGGCAGGTAAAACCATTCTCGGTGGCGCGGACCCGGCAGCCGAGATGGGTGCAGGTCAGGTCCAGGGCCTCGAAGACGCCTTCCTCGAGCTGGACCACGGCCACCCCGTCCTCCGGCAGGGCCAGGGCGCCCTTGACCGGCACGTCGGCGGTGAGCACGGACACCTCCCTGTCACCCGGCCGCAAGGCGGGAGACAGGAATTTCCCCAGGCCCCACAGACCCGCCGCGGCGGGAATCAGCGTCCGGAGGAACCAGCGTCTGGATGCGTCAAACTTTCCCATCGCCTCAGGTACTGACGCACGAATTCGGGCGTCCGCTTGTTCATGTGTTGGTAGCGCTCGCGTGTGAAGAAAGCGCCGTTGACGACCTTCTGGCCCTTCTGGTCCCACCAGGAATCCAGGGACAGGCCGTCCGCGCGCAGATCGTAGATGCGATCGCGGGGTTCCTCCAGGACAAAGCGCCGGGGGTTGGCGTGGCAACCTTCGCAGGCGACGGTTCCGCGCCGGATGGTGTGGGGCGTGAACGCGCGCCACTCCGCCGCCAGCAGCCGGTTCTCCCAGCCCCGGCCGGGATCGGTGGCCAGCAGGATGAACTGCGGCCTGATGGGCGCGACCAGGCCGCGCGCGTCCAGACCCAGCGGCGGGGCGTCCTGCCGCCTCAACGCCGCGCTGCGGCGCCAGGGACCGGCCGTGGGCAGGGGGTCGAAGGCGTCTTCCTGGTCCTCGGTGACCGTCCGTACCAGCACGGTTCCGTATTCCTGGGCCGCCCAGGCGGCGTGGCACGCCGCACAGGTCATCTTGTCCAGGTGGGCGGCCACGGCGTGTTCGGGGATGTCCCGGTCCAGGTCCGCGTGGCAGCCGCGGCAGGTTTTCGTGGTCGGTGTGGAACCGTGGACGACATGGCAGTCGGTGCAGCCGAGACCCGCCTCCCGGTGCACGTCCGGCAGCATGGTCAGGTAG
>JALUJS010000386.1 GCA_027056825.1 Candidatus Krumholzibacteriia bacterium
GCTGGGGATGAATCCCTCATGCATGGGGAAAAACCCCCACTTCATGGCCGCCTTGAGCGGCGGTGACGGTTTTTCTAACTTTAAGTTTTTCAAGTAAATAAGACTTTCGTAGTACGAGGGCCCTCATGTGGTGTGGGGAAAAATCCCAAGTGACATTTGGCATTAAATGTGCGATAATATGAGAAATAATCATTGACCCGCCACGGGAGACGACATGCGTAACCTGACCTCGCTGAACCCTGCCCCTGCTTTTTCGGCATCCTTCCGGCTGGCCCCGGCCCTGTTCGCCCTGCTGGTCCTCGCTGTGACCTGCGGGCCGGGGACGCCGGGGGCAAGGGCGGGCCAGACTGTGCCCTTTGCCAACGGCATCACCGCCCGGGTGCACTCCGCGGCCGAGATCAGCGCCTCCCTGCAGGCCACGGACAAGGGCCTGCTGACCCTGAACCATCCGGCCGTCGGTCAGGTCGTCCTGCGCGATGACGCGGACGTGCGCGTGCCCTATTCCGTGAACCAGGTCCTGGCCGCCCTGGAGGTCATGCAGGTGCAGACTTCGGTCACGGTTGATGTCTTCATCCTGCCGGCGACCCCGGATGAGACCGGCAGCAGCTTCGCGCGCCGTGGGGCCATTCTCCTGGCGCCGGGGACCGGTCCCATCGACGGCATCACCCAGGCCACCATCGTCACCCACGAGATGGGGCACGTGCTGACCTGGGCCTTCATGGATGAGCATCCCCTGCGCTGGGACGCCTACATGGAGATGCGGGGGCTGGATCCGGTGCGTAACGGGCCGGCGGCGCGGCATGCGAACCGAGCCCGCGAAATCCTGGCCGAGGACATCCGCTTCCTGTTCGGCGGCTCCCTGGCCACCAGCAGCGGCAGCATCGAGAACCGTGACCTGGAAACGCCGGACCACATCACGGGCCTGAAGGAACTTTTGGCGGGGTTCTTCGCCGAGGGCATGGAAGGCCCCGTGGCCATCCGCAGCAGCGCCTTTCCCAATCCCGCCAACCCCATGACGACCATCGAGATGGTGCTGCCGGAAGGAACCGCGGCGGGCGGTCCCGCCCGACTGGATATTTATGATATCCGCGGCATGCGCGTGCGCACCGTCACCGGGGGTTACCTGGCCAACGGTCGCGTGTCCCTGCAGTGGGACGGCGCCACGGACCGGGGTGGGGCCGCTTCCAGCGGGCGCTACTTCTATACCCTCCGGATGGGTTCGGTTCAGGCGCGCGGGGCTGTGACCTTGGTGCGCTGATTTGCTTTTTTATTGCTAAAAATGAATATTTATACCTAAAGATTTCCCCGGGACCTCCGATAGGGATGCGGGGAAGGAAGGGGCCCGGTTCGTGCTTGCGCCGTGTCCCGGCAAACATCGACCATCGCCACTTTTGCGAGGATGACCATGCTGACAAGTCGCCGCCCGTGGGGAATGCTGGTTCTGACCGTGCTGGCTGTGCTGGCCGGTTGCAGCGGATCGGACTCTCCCTCCGCAGTGGATTCCGGTCTTTTCGAAAAACGCACCGTCGTGACGGCCGGTCCGGAATACGAGGCCAACCCGGTGATCTCGCCGGACGGGCAGTGGGTTTACTACGAGGCTGACACGGACGGGGATATGGACCTGTACCGGGTGCCGTTGGCCGGCGGTAGCCCCGAGCAGTTGACCCACAACAACGTCTTCGATTCCTCGCCCTCGGTTGCGCCCGACGGCACACACCTGGTGTTCGAGTCCGATGTGTCCGGAACCCGCCATCTCTACATCCTGGATCTGGCCCACCTGGAGGCCGGGCCGGTCGCCCTGACGAGCGGTTCCTTCGACGACGCCAGCCCCGCCTGGTCGCCGGCCGGGGATCTCATCGTTTTCGAGAGCAACCGGGACAAGAGTACGGGGCTCGACCTGTACCTCGCGGACCCGGCGGACGGCGGCGTGACCAGACTGACCCAGACTCCCGAGGGGGTCTACTGCAGGACCGCCGATTGGGCCCCCGACGCTGCACGCGTGGTCTACGAGTCCAACCAGACCGGATACAGCGCGCTGTTCACCATCGCGGTGAGCGGGGGCAAGGGCGTGCAGATCACTCCCGACGAGGCCTACGAGGGGCACCCGGCGTGGTCCCCGGCCGGCGATATGGTGGCCTTCGAGTCCACGCGGGACGGGGCCTCCCAGGTCTACCTCGTGCCCGCGACCGGTGGCCCGTGGACCCAGCTCACGCTGCTGGGGGGGTACTGGCCGCAATGGACTCCCGACGCCGGAGCCATCGTGTACGGGGTCCTGGACGGATCCAATGCCAACGTGATGACGATTCCGGTGCCCTGATTCCGGGTTAACCCGAAATAATCATGAAGGAGCTACTGCGGATGGTTAACAGCGCGACAGGAAAGGCGTTCTCGGATTTGCTCGGTCAACGTACCGCACCGGGTATGCCTCCCTCGCAAATCCTTGCGAGCCCCTTTCCTGTCGCGCTGTTTCCTCATCCTCGCTACGCTCCTTCATGTCATCGCCTTGCGGGATCGCGTAGCGATTCAATAATTCGGGTTAGCCGCTGCGGGTCAATTTGGCCTGAAAAATATGTAAAATTAACTTGACATAAAGTTAAGTTTAATTTACTTTTTCGGACATGAAGTCGCAGCATGCCATCCAATGCCGTTTGCGCGCCCTGCGCCGGAGCCGACCCGGCCTGACCCAGCAGGCGCTTGCCGACCAGGTGGGGGTGACCCGCCAAACCATCCTTTCCATCGAAAAAGGAAACTACAGTCCCACCGTGGGTCTGGCCCTCAAGCTGGCCCGTGTGCTGGATGTCGCCGTGGAGGATCTGTTTTCCCTTCCGGAAGGAGAAGACGATGTCTGAACCGGTTCGTCGCGGGGGA
>JALUJS010000387.1 GCA_027056825.1 Candidatus Krumholzibacteriia bacterium
ATCGATCATCTCCGGCGTGTAGAGGCAATTGTCCTGGTCGTCGCGGGGGAAGGTCCCGATGCGGCCGCCGTTGGCGAACGCGCTGATGGTGCCGTCGGGTAGGCGCAAGGCCACCCAGTAGGCCCCGTGACCTCCCTTGCCGGGGCCGACCATCTCCATGATCCACGCCTCGCGGGGATCCCCGATGCAGAACGATTCGCCGCTGCTGCGGTAGCCGAACTCGCCCACGAGGCGGCCCATGACCTCGACGCACTCCCGGGCGGTGGCCGCGCGCTGCAGGGCCAGGCGCATGAGCTGCCAGTAGTGGAGCATGCCGTCGGGATTGACCAGTTCGGGACGCCCCCCGGTGGTGGTTTCGGCGATGGAGACCTGCCTGTCGTTCATCAGGTTCACCACGCCGTAGGTGTGGGGCGGATAGGGAATCTCGCCCAGGATCTTGCCGTCCCAGCCCTTGATCTGCTGGACCTCGCCCGGTTCGTGATCCGCGGCCGGGATCCTGCTCAGGTGGGGGTGGAACTCGCCGTCGCAGGTGTAGGTGACGAACACAGAGCCGTCGGCGCTGGCGCCGGGGCTGACGATGAGGTTGGTGCAGGCGAGGCCTGAACCCGTCAGGACGAGGACCAGGGCCGGGATCACGGCAATTGTCAGGATATTACGCAACATGATGAGGACGCCTCTCCGGGTTGAAAGGGGATCGGGAACCTGTCGGGTCGTCTCAAGGCGGTTGCGTCACTCTAGCAGGATCGGCCGGGGGATTCTAGATATGGGTTTTTTCCTGTTCCAGGGCGACATGCTCGGGGATGGAGTCCGCGAGATCACTGATGGTATCCTGGTATTGATCCCGAATGGCGAGGAAACGGGGCAGGTTGTCGAGGAAGAGGTCGACCAGTCCGGGATCGAAATGTTTCCCGCGTTCGGCCTTGATGATATCCAACACCTTGTCCAGGGGCATGGCGGGGCGGTAGACCCGGTCGCAGGAGATGGCGTCGAAAACATCCACCAGGGCGACAATGCGGCCATAGATGTGGATGTCCTGGCCCGCGAGGCCGCGTGGATAGCCGGAACCGTCCCATTTTTCGTGATGCTGGTGGGCGATGATGGCGGCGGCCTTCAGGATCGGCCGCTCGCTCTTGGCCAGGATCCGGTGCCCGATTTCAGCGTGGGTCTGCATGAGGCGGTATTCCTCGGCGGTCAGTTTACCGGGTTTATTGAGTATGCGGTCGGGAATGCCGATTTTCCCCACATCATGCATGGGCGAGGCCATGCGGATCAGTTCGGCCTCGTCCGTGTCGAGTCCCGCCAGCTGAGCCAGTTCGAAGCTCATGTCACCCACGCGGACGGTGTGGTTGGCCGTCTCCAGGGACCGGCTCTCAACCACCTGACCCAGGGTGATGACCACCTCCTTCTGCGTTTCGACGATCTCCCGTTCGCGGGCACGGTTCAGGGCGCGCGAGGATTGGAGCTGAGCGGCCATGGTGTTGACCGTCGAGGCCAGCAGCCCCATCTCCGTGAAGTCCTGCACGGTCATGGGGGTATCCAGGTCTCCGCGACCGATACGCTCGAGGCCTTCCCGCACCCGGCTTAAGGGCCGAAAGAGCAGGGACATCAGGACCGCGGCCACGGCCATGGCCGCGACCAGCAGGATGGACATGACCTTCAACAGGGCGCGGCGGCTCGCCTGGACCTTCCGGTCGATGAAATGGGTATCGTATGAGACGACAACCGAACCCAGATTGCTGCCATTGGCATGCCGGATGGGGGTCCGGACGATCAGTTCGCTGCCGGCCAGGTACATGTCCTCGTCCTGCCGGATGTTTTGCCACTCGACCGATGCGGTCCGCGCCGGAGGATGATAGGGCGTCCCGAGGGTGTTGGGCTTGGGGGATCCCAGGATGTTCCCGTTGTGGTCCAGGATCTCCACGTCCATGAGCTGGCGCCGGGAGTCCATGATTTCCTTGGCCAGGGGCATCAGGGCCAGTTCGGGAAAGTCGCTCAGAAGGGGATCGGAACTGACCATGGCCAGGTTGCGGGCTTCCAGCAGGATCTGGGTCTGCGCCTCGGTGATCAGTGTGTCCTGCAGGTTCTTTTCGTTGGCCTGGATGATCACACCGGTGGACAAGCCCACCATCACCGCAGCGGCCACCGATGCGATCACGCGCAGGCTGATGATGACCCTGCGGTTATTGGGACGTTGGAAATCCTTGTCCGTGGCTTGTGTCATTTTCCGACGGCCTTCAACTGCTTGATCCGGGCACGGTGGTCATAGGCCCGGGCCAGATAACCCTGCGCGCGCTCATCACCGGGTACGACTTCCAGGGCCTTTTCCCAGATGGAAATGGCCTGATCGAGGTGGCCGGCGGCGAACGCCTCCATCCCCTGGACCAGGTATTCCTGTTTCAGGTTCTCCGCCACCTGCTGGTAGTCCGGGGCGCTGGACGAGACCAGTTCCCAGTAACGGATGGCGTCCTCGCGGCGGTTCTCGTTCAGGGCGCGGACTCCCTCGCGATACAGCCGTCCGATTTCGGCTTGGCGCTTGAACGGCAGATCGGCGTAACGGGGCTTGCGGGGTGCTTGCCGGCCCGATTCCACGGTTGCGGTTTCCTTGCCATCAGCTGCGGACACAGCGGAATGCGCCGGGGCGGACGCCGCCCGGGCCTGCTGTTGGAGCTTCTCCACGATACGGGCCTGATCATGCAGATGCGCGTTGTCCGGGATCAGCCGTCGGGCCTCATCAAGCGCCTGCCCGGCCGCGGCGAAATCCCCGGCCTGGGCCCGGGCCACGGCCTGGTCGGCAAGGTTTTCACACTTTATGACCATGCTCTTGCGGACGGTTTCCAGGAAGGTGCGGGCATCATGATCGTTGGGGTCCAGGTTGATGATGGCCTGGAATCCGTCCCGGGCCTGGATCAGATCCCCCGCGGCGAAGCTCTCGAGAGCCTGGTCCAGAAGCTGGCGCATCTCCCGGCTGCGGGCGACCTCCTGGTCATTCCGCTCCCTTACCGCCTGGAGTTCAGTTCTGGCTGCGGTCTGCCCGGGATCCAGGTTCAAGGAGGTCTGGTACGCCAGGACGGAGGACGTGAAGTCACCCTGGTCACGCTTGTCGCGGGCCTGCATGAGGTAGGCCCGGGCCTCCAGGCGATCGAGGTCGCCGCGGCTTGGGTCCAGGACGCGGAGGGTGGATATCAGGTCCCGGGCAGCCAGGTAATCGCCCTGGTCCAGCGCGTTGAGGATCCGGGTATGGAGTTCGCCGATGCGGGATTCCTCCTGGCGGGCGAACATGGCGGCCAGACGACTTTGGAAGGCCTTTTCCCGGGCTGCGAGAGCTTTCCTGCGTTTCCGGGCGCTGGTCTCACCGAAGGCCAGCCTCAATCCGAATCGGTGCACGCCGGCGATGATGTTGTCCTCGAAGGCGTAGTCGAAGGCCAGGTCCCGGATCTTCAGCCCGGCGCCCGCAGTCAGCATCCCGTCGTTGGAACCGCAACGCAGGGACAGGGTGCGCAAAAGGGTGAGCTCTGCGCCGGCATGGAACTGATTGTCCATATCGCGGGTCTTGTCCGTATCGGCGACCAGCAACAGATCCAGGTTCCGGCCCAGCCCGGTGGCCAGGGCGGCGCCCAGCCGGACCCCGGTGGGGTCGGGCACGCTTTCATCCCGCAGGCGCAGGGAAGGTTCCATGAAGTTACGGATGGACATGCCCAGGCTCAGGCCACGAGCCAGCGGGGATTCCAGGCCCATGGCGCGCAGGGGTTGCACGGATACTCCCATGTCCAGCCCCAGGGCGCCGTCGCTGAATCCGGCCAGGGTCTGTTGCTGGTACTTGGCGGCCAATCCCAGGCGCCAGGCGCCGCCGAGGGTGCGGCCGAAACCGATCATGATCTCGTTTTCCGCGTCGCTCAGGTCCTGGTCGCCAAGGGTGGCCCGATCATCGCGCTGTTCGATGCCGTCCACCGCGAAACGACGGAAGGCGAGCCCGAAGACGCCCAGACGCCAATTGGGCAGGGCGATGGCGCCCATGCGTTCGCTGAAGCCCAGTCCGATCAGGTTCGAACTCGAAGCATAGAAGCTGGTGCGGTCCACCGTGGCCAGACCGGCGGGATTCCAGACCATCATGGCGGGATCACCGTCCATGGCGACATAGGCGCCGCCCAGGGACAGGGCGCGTTCCCCTGCGCCGCGGGCGAACACCGAGCGCCCTCCCCCGTCGTCCATGCCGAGGGCGGACGGGATGCCGGTCAGGATCATCAGGCCCAGGATGGCGCTCATGCGCAGGGAGGTCTTCATCGGACCACCCCCACCTTGCGCAGGGCCCGGGCGCCCGAACCATCGTCGTAGACCACTCTCAACTCGGCCAGGTAAACGCCGTTGCGCACCGGTTGGCCGCGCCCGTTGACACCTTGCCAGATGTCATCCTGGTGCAGCCCGGCGGACTTCGGCTCATCGGTGAGCAGGACCGACACGACCCGGCCGTGAGGGGTGAGGATGCGCAGGGAGACCCGGCCGGCTGCCGGCAGGTTGTAGGCGAAGGTCGTGGCTTCGTTTCCGGCGGCGAACGGATTGGGGAAGTTGATGAAGGAACTGGAGAGGTCCAGTTCGCTGATGTTGCCCACCCGGGTCGAGAAGGGGAACGCCACGCCGGAGGCCGCGCCCACGTGGACCGGCGTATTGGCGGATCCGGCCTGGTTCGCGACGATGTCTCCGACATCGACATACAGTCTGAACTGGCCGCTGGGAGCGGTGTCCCGGATCTGAACGGCGATGGTCACGGCGCGGGATCCGCCCGCGGGGATTTCCGGGCTTGATGTGGGAACCAGGGTGACGGATTCGGCATCGGGGGCGATGTCGGCGGCCTCGGCCACGAGGTCTTCGCCGCTCATCAGACGCAGGGCCTGGACGGCGACGCCGCCGGCGAGCATATCCTTGGCGCCCTGACCGGCGTCGGGTGGGGAAAGATGGATATTCAGGGCCGAAAGTTCGATGGCCCCGAACCCGGAAGCCGAGGGGTTGGCGAGGGACAGCGACATGGCCGGCACGAAGGACCCGTCCCTGGGAAGCAGGGCCGGTATGAGGTCCGTGTAGGCGACAAGCAGCTCATCGGCCGGTTGGACGATGTTCGTGGTCCCGGAATTGATATACACCTGGCCGCCGCCGGGCAGGGCCGCCGAGGCGGGCGCACCGCTTACGGCGTCATGGGCCGAGATTCCCTCTTCCCCGAGGACGACTTCCATGGCCAGGGACGGAGCGTCGGTCTTGATGTCCAGCAGGATCTCCAGCGACACCGGCAGCGCGCCCGGTTCCAGGGAAATGGGTTCCAGGGGAACCGGGATCACACCATCTGCGGCGCCCGGTTCGATGACCACGCCCGGGAAGGATGCGCCCCTCTGCACGCGGATCCTGTCCAGGATCAGGTCGGGATCCAGGGGATTGTGCTCCCCGTCGAGGAATTCCAGGACCAGGCCGTCACAGACCAGGGCGGCACTGCCTGCCGCATGGGGATTGGACAGCAGGAGACTCATGGTCTGGACATCGCGTGAGCCTCGGGCCAGGGTCGGGGCGAGGGTCCCGCTGCCTGAGACCTGCAAGGTGGTTGCCGGTGAGACCAGGACCACCGGGTCGCCCACAGCGGCGGTGGCGAGTGTCACCGGGACCGGGTTGTTCATGTTGCCGTCCCGGGCGTCCAGACCCTCGGGAGCGGCCAGGTGGGCGACAAGATGGCCCAAGGGGGCGGTGGGGGCGATATCACCGAGAATGGTCAGCTCCCTGGTGGCGTTGCCGGGCACGGTCAGTGGAGGAGAGAGAGGCAGAACCAGGAGGGTGTCTCCGACCGTGGCCGCAGAACCGCTGAAATATTCACCAAGGGCATCCTTCAGGGTGAGCCACTCGAGCAGGGAATCGGGCAGGGTGATGACGGCGCCGCTGCTGTCATGCAGGGAGAAGCTGACCTGGCCGACCTCGATGGTGGAGGCGTCATCCCCCGAATTGTTCGCTGCCTGGAACGTGAGCAGGGGCACATCCCTCTGGCCGGGTTCGGCGTATGTGACCTGATGCGTCACCACGGCGATGTCCAGCCCGGCGGCGGGGGATACCAGGATGGCTTGGCCCGTTTGCAGCGGGTAAGCTCCCTGCCCCATGAGGACGGGCACCTCGTGGTTGTCCACGGCGTCCTTGCCGTTGAACCAGGTCGCATCCTCGATGCTGATCTGGAACGAAGGGGCGGTGGAATTCAGATCCAGGTCGAGCCTCACCCCGAGGGTTACCGGTTCCTCGCTGGTGATCTGAACCGGGCGGTCGAACACGAGGTCCAGCGGACCGGCCACATCGGGCAGGTCCGTCCGGTCCAGGTAGATTTCGGTTCCCTCGCTGACGGTGATCCTGTCCAGGAGGGCCGTCGGAGAGATCACCGAGCCGCCCTCGGTCTCGGCGAACCGCAGGGAGAAGCCGGTCAGATGGGCGTTGGCGGTTTCGGCGTCGCCGGGGTTCATGAAGGTCAGGGTCAACGGGACCAGGCCCGCCTGGCCGCGGTTGACCGAGAAGGGCAGGTTGATGGTCGGATACAGTTCCAGGTGGCCCACGGGATTGAAGATCCGGTGGGGCGAGGACGGGGTTGCGATGGACCTGCGCACCTGGGCGCCGGCGGTGCTGCCCTCGGCGTTACCGACGATGACGACCGTGCCCGGGGCCTGCCCCGTGTACGGCCAGGTGATCGCGGCCGTCTGTCCGGGAGCAAGGGAGGCCAGGGAGGCGGGGGCCGGCTCTCCCAGAACCATGAGCCCCGCCCCCGAATCGATACTGACGGTCGGAGTGACTGCCGAGAGTGTTTCGGCGCCCGCGTTGGTGATCGTCATGGTCAGTGAGCCGGTCTGGCCGACGTTGGAGATCCCGGAGTCGAAGGCCAGGGATGTGCGCAGGGGCGAGGTCGTGATGATCAACATGCCGCCTGCGGGCACGGTTCGGTCCAGGGGACCGTCGTTGTCCGAGGCGACGACAAGGCCGTTGACAGGAACCGAGAGTTCAACCGTCACCGAATCCCGGGGCACGGACGCAACATCGACGCCGACGAACAGTCGCAGCCCCTGGGAGGGAATCACCCTGTCGAGAACGGTGCTGGTCCATGAGGAGCCGGCCACCGCAAGCGGGCCCAGGAGGATATCGTCCCCGGCGCCTGATCCGAATTCACCGTCACCGCCGTCGGCCCACAGCCTCGCGGTCACATCGCTGCCATCGGCCGATCCCAGGTTGGTGACGGTCACACCCTGCAGGCGATCGCCCAGGCCACCGTTACCCGGGACGGTCAGGTCCAGCGCCAGCACCGGTCCGTCATCCGGACCGAGGGTCATGGTGCGGACCGGACCGGTGGCGATCTGGTCGGCGATCATGCCGTCGGCGACCCACGCGGCGCCCGAATCCAGGGGCCAACCGGCCACGACGGTGGCGTCCGGCATGTCGATGCCGAAGACCCCCGTGATCTGCGCGCCGATGACATCGCCGTCGGCGACGACGCCGGGGTCCAGGTCGGCCACCACGAACAACCGTTCGGAGGCGCCCGGGGCCAGGGAAATGTCGAGGCCGGGGAAGGTCACGTTGCCGGCGGTGAAGGTCCCGGAAGCCAGCTGGGGATCGGTGACGGGATCATCCAGGATCCCATTGCCGTTGCCGTCCCGGCGGAGAGTCACCTGGCGCGCGATCCCGTCCAAACGGTCCTGTCCGCCGGGTCCGCTTGCCGTGTTGGACACCGTCAGCCCTTGCAGGGTCCGGGCCGTGGTATAGGTGTTGGTCAGGACGAACTGCAGCAGGTTCAGCCCGCCGGCGTCGGGGTGGATGGCGCCGGAGTTGATGAAATCCGCGGTCATGATGACCCGGTCGGTGACGCTGATTCCCTGGGTGCCGGGATTGTCCAGGGATCCGTCCCGCGGCCCGTCGTTGCCACTGGCCATCTGCACCGCATTGCTGCCCCCGGGCAGGCCCAGGCGGATGTCGCTCGAGGGGCTGGCGGTTTCGGCAATGTCCACGGTGATGAAGAAACGACGGCCGGTCGCCGGGACGGGCGTATCCAGGCCGGTGATCTGCCATAAGTCTCCGGAAAAGGCCAGCGGCCCCAGGAGAAGGTCCCCGGCCGGGTCGAAGGAGCCGTCGCCGTCATCGGCCCAGGCATGCATTCCGGCCAGGTCCCTGTCGGGTTCGGCCGAACCGTGGTTGGCCACGCTGAGGCCGTTGAGACGGTCGTCGAGATACCCGTTACCGGGCAGGTCCACAGCCAGGGCGAGGTTGTCCCGGGAGCCGACGGGAAAGAGTCTGGCGTCGACGGGGAGCACCGCGGCCTGGGCCGCGCTGAAGCCGTCGACAATCACCACCGAGCCGTCCACCATGGGCCAGGTGTCAGGGGCGGACAGGGGCTGGGTCACCTCGATGGCCGCGGCCGAGGCAAGTCCCAGACGCAGTTGGGCGTTGTCCCTCGCCGCCAGTGACGGTGCCCCGAACACGGCGATGTCCAGGGTGTCGCCCGGCTGGAGGGCCCAATCCAGTCCGCCGAAGACCGCGGCGCCGGCGCTGAAGGAGGCCGAGGCGACGGTGACCAATTCTCCACCGAGACGGCGGTTGCGGACGCCCAGTTCCAGGGGCTGCCATTGCCCGTCAAGTTCGGCCTGGTTGCCGGGACCGACCGCCAGATCGGTGACGGTCAGGCCGGTCATGGTGTCCGGGTCGGCGCCCTGGTTGGTCAGGACCAGGGAGAGGACGCGGGTGCGTTCGGCGGCGCCGGGCAGCATGATGCCCGCCTCACCGGTGCCGGCCCAGAACTGCACGGTGCCCGCGGTCAGCAGCGGCAGGGGGGTGATGACGGCGGTGTCGCTGTTGTTGCCGGTCACAGCGTCGGCCTGGTCACTGGCCGAAACGGCGGCGAAGTTCGTGATGTCGGTCCCCGCGGTGCCGGAAGCAACGACGCAGGTCACATCCAGGGAAGCCTGGGCAGCCGCGCCCAGCGCACCGAGATCCCAGACTCCCGTTACAGGGCTGTAACTGCCCTGGGCGGGGGCGGCGGGTGGCCCCGAGGGGCGCCATGGGCCCCGCCTCAGCCGAAGCTCGCGAGGGGTTCGTCCTCGCGGGCGAGGAGCTGAAA
>JALUJS010000388.1 GCA_027056825.1 Candidatus Krumholzibacteriia bacterium
CGAGGGGGATTTCCGCAAGACGGTGGAAGTGATGTTCGACCACGCGGCGGACCTGGCGCGGTACGCGGACGGCAAGGAGGTGCCGGTACCGCCGGCGGTGCAGGACGTCCTGTCGGCCTTCTATCACGTCCGTAACCTCGATCTTGCGCCGGGGATGGTGCGGTCGGTGCCCGCCCACAGCTCGGGCAAGTCCTATGACCTGAAGGTCTATGTCCACGGGGTCGAGACCGTCAAGACCAAGGCCGGGCGCTTCGAATGCCTGGTTGTCGAACCGGCCCTGGTGGGTGAGGGACTGTTCAAGCACGAGGGCAAGTTGACGATCTACCTTTCCAACGACCACCGGCGCCTGCCGGTGATGATCAAGACCAAGGTGCCGGTGGGCACCATCGACGTCGAACTCAAGTCCTTCCAGGAGGGCGCGCCGCTGCGCCCCTTGCACATGGAGCCAGCCCGTGCCGGCGACTGATCAACACGGCAATCCCATGATCCCCCGTTCCGATTGGCTCGGGGCCGACCAGCCGGAAGGTGGGCGTGATTTCGGTCTCCTGCTGGCGGCGGTCACCGTGCTGGCCCTGGCCCTCCGGCTGTACCGGCTCGACGGGCAGTCCCTGTGGGTCGACGAGCTGATGACCTTCAACCAGATCCGTCCCGGGGCCGGTCTTGTGTTCTGGCGCCAGATCCTGGACGCTATCCAGGGGCCGCTCTACCAGGCCCTGCTGTGGCCCATCGTGCGCTGGAACGCCGGCGAGTTCTGGATGCGCCTGCCGTCGGCCCTGGCCGGCGCGTGCGCGGTGCCGGTGCTGGGACTGTTCACCCGGCGCGTGGCCGGGGCGCGGACCGGCCTGCTGGCGGCCTTGTTGCTGGCGATCAACCCCTTCGCCGTGTGGTACGGGCAGGAGGCCCGCGGCTATGCCCTGCTGATGCTGCTGGTGACGGTGGCGGGCCTGCTGGCCCTTGATCTCATGGACCGGCGGGGCGGCGTCCTGCACGCGGTGACCCTGGGCCTGTGCGGCGGGCTGGCCATGCTGGCCAACCTTTCGGCCTCCTTCTTCTGGTTCGCCCTCGGGATCACCTGGCTGCTGTTGCTGCTCCGCGGCTCGGGAAGGCCTGCCTGGCGCTGGCTCCTGGCATTGGGGTTGGGGGTGCTGGTGGCCATGCCGTGGCTGCTGCGGGCCTCGGGAGTCTGGGCCGTGGACCGCATCCTGCCCGGGGCCGTGACCGGGGAAGCGCTGCGCGGCGCTTCGACCTTCACGCCCCTGGCAGTTCCCTACACCCTGTTCAGTTTCCTGGGCGGCTTCAGCCTGGGGCCGTCCCTCGCCGACCTTCACGTCATGGGCGGAGCAGAGGTGCTGGCACGGTGGTGGTTCCTCCTGGTTCCCTTGGGTCTTGCGGCCGGGGTGGTCCTGCTGCGCGCTTTGCCCTGGGCCCTGTCCGGTCGTGGTTTCCTGCTGGTTTGGATCATCGTTCCGCTGGCGGTGCTGGCCCTGCTGGCGGTGCGCAATATCAAACCCTGGAATGCCCGCTACGTCGCCGCGGCGCTGCCCTGGTTGGTGGTCCTGCTGGCGGCCGGTTGCACCTCGCTGCGGAGCCGCGCGGGTGTCACGGCGACGGTCCTGCTCGTGGGTTTCTCGCTGCTGTCTCTGGGGGGGTACTTCTGGAACCCGCGGTACATGCGGGAGGACGTCCGCGGTGCGGCCGCCTACGTCAAGGAACACTCCGTTCCCGGCGATGTCGTGCTTGCGCCGGTGGTCACGGCGGTGATGAACCATTACGATCACGGGGAGGCGGAGGTCCTGTCCACCTTCGGGCTGCCGCTTATTGACGGTCAGGACGCGGCCCGGCGATTTGTGCGCACCTGGCTGGACGGCGCGCCCCGGGTCTGGCTCGTGTGGGCGCGGCCCTGGGATTTTGATCCGCGCGGGGAGCTTTTGCGGGAACTGGCCAGGCAGGGAGAGCTGACACGGGTGTACGATGCGGCGGGGGTGCGGGTGTTCCGCTGGTTGCCCCGGGGTGTGGAGGCGCCATGACGCGTGAGAATTTCTTCGGCGGTGAAGAGGAATTCCGGGCTTTCATCGCCCCCGTCGCCCAGGGATACCTTATCCGCGATCCCTGGTCCTACCGCTTCCTCAAGCGGCTGATCGATGTGGGGGCCTCCCTGGCGGGATTGCTTCTGATCCTGCCCCTGTTTCCTTTCATCGTCGCTTTGATCAAGCTGGAAACCCCGGGGCCCATCTTTTTCAAACAGCGCCGGGTGGGTCTGAACGGACGCCTTTTCGACTGCTACAAGTTCCGCAGCATGTCCGTGGACGCGGAGGAGCGCAAGAACCAGTTGCAGCACCTGAACGAGGCCACGGGTGCCGCTTTCAAGATCAAGGACGACCCCCGCATCACCGGCGTGGGACGCTTCCTGCGCCGCAGCAGCCTGGACGAATTCCCGCAGCTGTACAACGTCCTGCGCGGTGACATGGCCTTCATCGGGCCGCGGCCCCAGATCCCTTCCGAAGTGGCGGACTACTCGCCGCAGGACGCCCTGCGCCTGCTGGTCAAGCCCGGCTTGACCTGCCTGTGGCAGGTGTCCGGCCGCAGCCATCTGGATTTCTCCGAGTGGATGGACCTGGACCGCCAGTATGTCCGGACCCGTAGTTTGGCCATGGATTTCAGAATCCTGTTGCGGACACTGCCGGCGGTCATCGAGCGCAAGGGCGCCTATTGAGTAAGTTGTGCCTTCGAAATTGTGTTTTTCCCTTGGCGGGCCGGGTTTACTCCCGGCCCGCTTCCTTTCCTGCCCGCCTCAGTACGCCATCTTCAACTCGTGCCTCAGGTTCCGGCCCAACACCGGCGTCTCCACCGCCCGGTCGTAGTAC
>JALUJS010000389.1:0-4761 GCA_027056825.1 Candidatus Krumholzibacteriia bacterium
GCTGGGCCGTGTCGTTCCAGGGCATGCTGGTGCCGTCGTTGCCATGGTAGATGTAGCGGGCCTGGCCGGTGGACTCGTCCACGCGCTGGAACACCACCGCGGCGTCGCTCCGGTCCCAGTATCCGTCCTCGATGCGGACGGTGACCCCCGGGGTGTTGCAGAGGTTCTCGCACGTGAAGCGGTAGGACGGGTAGGGCGGATGGTCCAGCTGCAGGAAATATTCGGGGTGTTCGACCACCCAGCGGCTGTCGATGCCCATGTGGTTGGGCACCATGTCGCTGGCCAGGCGGATGCCGCGGCGGCCGGCGCGCTCGCTCAGGTCGCGCCAGGCGTCCTCGCCGCCCAGGTCCGCGGCGATGACGTAGTCGTACAGGGAGTAGGCGCTGGCGGCGGCCTCGGGATTGCCCAGCCACTGCTTGATGGTGCGCGAGGCGGTCGAGCGTTCCCACAGGCCGATGAGCCACAGTCCGTTGATTCCCCAGCGGGCGAGCTTGTCCAGCTCCTCGTCGGGGATCTCGTCCAGGGTGCGTATGGGGCGGCCGTACCAGCGGGAGAGCTGGTCCAGCCACACGTACACGCTCTTGGCGATGAGCACGACGTTGGCCATCCACGCGGCGTCCCGGCTGAAGGCCTCGGGTTCCTCGTAGGCGTCCCGGGGGCCGAATTCCAGCACCGGCGGCGGGCCGGGCTCGCCGCCGCGGGCCACGTCGGCTTCCTTCAGCACGTCCAGGGCGAACTGCAGGCGCTCCAGCATGTGGGCGGGCAGCAGGTGGGCCCAGTGTTCCCGGATCCAGGCCAACTGTCCGGCCAGGGAGTCCGGGCTGGCCAGCAGGGGCTCGCGCAGCAGGTGCGGCAGTGAGACGCCCTGGCTGCCGGGAGGTTCGAACTCCGTCAGGTATTCCTCGATGCCGGTGACGAAGGGCAGATAGGAGGCCCGGCGGCGCAGCTCCCCGTCGTGGAAGAGGTCCTCGGCGGAATCGGCCGCCGGATTGGTGACGTTCAGGAACAGGAGGTAGAGCTCGAGGGCGGCCAGGTCGGTCCGGCCCAGTCCCTCCGCGGCGGCCGCGAGGTATTCCTCCGGCTCCATGCCGTCGCGGGCCACCTCCGCCGGCGGAAACAGCCGGACGAAGATCCGCAGCAGTTCGTCCACCGCCCCGGGCCCCAGCTTCTGCACGGCCCATTGGCGGCCGCGGGCCAGGCCGCCCGGGTTCTCGTCCAGGAAGTAGCGCAAGGCCACCCATTGCAGCACCTGGTTCAGGGTGCGCAGGGCCAGCAGCATCTCCGCGCCCACCGGGGGGCGGCCGGCGGCGGCGCGGGTGGGATCCTCCGCGACGGCCGCGGCGAGCTTGCGGATGGCATAGGTCGCCGTGGTTCCGTCGTCCCGGACGCCGGGCAGGAGGGAGGCGATGCGGTATCGGCGCCACGCCTGCTCGGCGAGGGGAAAATCGAACACGAAATAGCGGGGCATCGCGCGGGTCTGGTCCACCATGGGCCGGGAAATCCTTCCGTCGTGCTTCCTTATTGCGGCCGCAACCATTATCGTTTGGATTCCGCAGATGGCAAGTTCGCACTGGTTTTCCCAGCTCGAGGAGCGCGCGCAGTGAAGAAGATGATCCGCATCGGCAACGCCGGAGGCTATTGGGGTGACGACCTGGACGCCCTGCGGCGCCAGCTCATGGGCGGCAGGCTCGACTACATCACCATGGATTTCCTGGCGGAGATCACCATGTCGATCCTGCGCAAGCAGCAGCTCAAGAACCCCGAACTGGGCTACGCGCGCGATTTCCTGACCCAGCTGGAGACCTGCCTGCCCCTGATCGTGCAGAAGAAGGTGCGGGTCATCAACAACGCCGGCGGCATGAATCCCATTGGCCTGGGCCGGCAGATCCGCGCCCTGGCCCGGCGCATGGACCTGGACATCAAGGTGGGGGTGGTCTACGGCGACGACATCAGCGGACGCCTGTATGAACTGACCGCCGCGGGCGAGAAATTCACCAACATGGAGACCGGCGAGGACTTCACCGACGTGCGCAACCGCGTCACCTCGGCCAACGTGTACCTGGGCGCCGAGCCGGTGGTCGCGGCCCTGGACGCCGGCTGCGACATCATCGTCACCGGGCGCGTCACCGACACGGGCATCACCCTGGCGCCCATGATCCACGAATTCGGCTGGTCCATGGAGGACTGGGACCGCATGGCCGCGGGCATCGTGGCCGGCCACATCATCGAGTGCGGCGCCCAGGGCAGCGGCGGCAACATCACCGACTGGCAGGAGGTGCCCTCATTCGACAACATGGGCTATCCCATCATCGAGATGCACCGCAGCGGCGAGTTCTTCGTCACCAAGCACAAGCGGACCGGCGGGCTGATCAACGAGAAGTCCGTCAAGGAGCAGCTCGTGTACGAGATGGGGGACCCGGGCCAGTACATCTCTCCCGACGGCGTGGCGTTCTTCAACACCATCGAGGTGGCGCAGGCCGGCCCGGACCGGGTCAAGGTCAGCGGGGTGCGCGGCGGCCCGGCTCCCGAATCGTTCAAGGTCTCCATGGCCTATCAGGACGGCTGGAAGGCCGAGGGCGAGATCCTGATCAGCGGCCCGGACATCGAGGCCAAGGCCAGGGCCGTGGCCGATGTTTTCTGGCGCAAGGTCGGCCACGAATTCGAGGACACCGCGACGGCCCTGGTGGGCGCGGGATCCATCTGGCCGGACCGGCTGTCGGAGTACAGTCCCAACGAGATCTACCTGCGCTTCGGTGTGCGGGACCACAACCTGGCCAAGGTCCAGGATTTCGCCAAGGCCGTGCCGGCCATGATCCTGGCCGGGCCCTCGGGCATGGCCGTCAGCACGCGCGGCAGGCCCCGCCCGCAGCAGGTGGTGGCCTACTGGCCGGCCCTGATGCGCCGCGACGGGGTATCGGCCAAGGTCCTGACCCTGGGCACCGACTGCAGCGAGGATTTCCGGGAGATCCATTTCCCGGTGCGCGGCGAAGGCGGCGAACCGGCGGGGAACCGGCTGCCGCGACGGCCGGTGCGCCGCGACTGGCCCCGGGCGACGGTGGAGGTGCCCCTGCGGCGCCTGTGCTACGCTCGCAGCGGCGACAAGGGCGATACCTGCAACATCGGCGTGCTGGCCCGTACGCCCCTGGTCTACGAGTGGCTGCGGGGCTACCTGACCGCCGGTAGGGTCAAACGCTTCTTCGGGACCAAGGTGCGCGGGAAGGTCACCCGTTACGAACTTGACAACCTCCAGGGGCTCAATTTCCTGCTGGCCGGAGCCCTTGGTGGCGGGGGAACACGCAGTCTGCTGGTCGATCCCCAGGGTAAGACCATGAGCCAGGCCCTGTTGCAGATGCGGGTGCGTGCCCCGCGGTCGCTGCTCAAGGGGTTGTGATAATCAAAAAATTACACAAAACCGCTTGATTTTGGTGTAGAATTGGGATATCAGTTGAGGAATCCCATCCTGGGAATCGCCCACCCGGTTTGGGGTGTCTCGTGCAACCCTGTCTTTGCCTACTGGAGGTTCCTCATGAAACGCTTTGCTCTCGTGTTTGTCCTGCTGCTGGTGGCCCTGGCCGCCCAGTCGGTGACCGCTGCCACGATCTTCGACATCCAGAACGGAATGTACGCCGAAGGCGACACCCTTACGGTGACCGGCGTGACCGTGGTGGCGACCCGCTACAACGGTATCTGGGTGGCCGAGGCTCCCTTCGGCGCCTACAACGGCATCTGGGTCTACATGGGTTCGACCACCAACGTGCCCGGTGACATCGTCGACGTGACCGGCGTCTACGCCGAGTACTACGGCCTGACCGAACTGAACGCCAGCGGCGGCAGCGTGGTCGTCACCGGTTCCGGCGCCGTGCCCGCTCCCACGGTGCTGAGCGCCGCCTCGCTCATGGCCGATCCCGAGCCCTGGGAGAGCTGCCAGGTCACCATTTCCGACGGCATGAGCGTCATCGAGACCAGCGACGTGCTGGGTCACGGCTACTGGACCTGCCAGATGCTCGACGGTACGGTCGTCAACTTCGACGACTACTTCTACGATGACACCACGGTCCTGCTGGGCCAGTGCTACAACAACGCCACCGGCATCTGGGAGTACACCTGGAGCCAGTTCCGCATGGAGCCCTTCGTGGACGGGTATCCCCTGGTGGATTGCGTCGTGGCCGACGAGGCCGTCAGCTTCGGCTCCGTGAAGTCGTTGTTCCGGTAGATCCCGCCTTTGTCTGCAGAAGGCCCGGCCCTGGTGGCCGGGCCTTTTTTTGCCAATATTCCCCAACCGCCCGGGGTATGTATACTGTCGGGGGTCGGGTCCGGATGCCGTTCCATATCCCGCCGGGAAAGGGAAGTCATGCCACTACTGGGAATCCTGTTGCTCCTGCTTGGCTTCGTCGCCTTCGGCGTCTATGCCTGGCGCCAGGATCAGAAGCGCCGCCGGGAGTTGTCGACCTGGGCCATGCGCCGCAACTGGCGTTTTTTCCCTGACGGGATCGGGAACCTCTCCCGGGTCTATTCCGGTCTGAAACTCCTGGACAAGGGCCATTCCCGTCGTAACCGCAATGTCGTCCGCGGGGAGGTGGACGGCCGGCCTGTTCTGTGCCTGGACTACCGGTATGTGACCGGTTCCGGCAAGCACCGCACCACCCATACCTACGGGGTGGTCATCGTGGAAACGGGTTTTCCCACCATTCCCCTGTTGATTCGCCGGGAAAACACCATGGACCGGCTGGGGGAGTTCCTGGGCGCCGACGACATCGATTT
>JALUJS010000389.1:4771-9104 GCA_027056825.1 Candidatus Krumholzibacteriia bacterium
ATCCACGGCCGGACCATGGAGTACCTGATGGGTGCCCCGGCGGTGAGCATCGAGTTCGGGTTCGGGGAGATCGCCGTCTACAGCCCGGGCTGGAACGGGCCGGACGATCACGAACAGGCCCTGGCTGTGGCCCGCGAGATGCTGGCGCTGGTGCCGGAATACGTCATAAAGCAGATGAAAGGGGAACCCCGCTGATGCTGAGCATCCTGATCATCACCGTGATCGCGGTCCTGGCCTGGGCCGCGCTGAACTACAACCTGCTGGTGCGCATCCGGCAGCAGGTCGCCGAGTCGTGGTCCAACATCGACACCGAGCTCAAGCGGCGCTACGACCTGATTCCCAACCTGGTGGAGACGGTCAAGGCCTACGCCGCCCACGAGCGCGAGACGCTGCAGGCGGTTGTCGAGGCCCGCGAGCGCGCCCGCAACTCCACCGGGTCGCCGGCCAGCCAGGCCGTCGACGAGAAGCAGCTCGTGGTCAGCGTCCAGAAACTGCTGGCGGTGGCCGAGGGCTATCCCGATCTTAAGGCCAGCGGGAACTTCCTGGCCCTGCAGCAGGAGCTGACCAACACCGAGGACCGCATCCAGGCCGCCCGGAGGTTCTACAACGCCAACGTGCGGGACCTGAACACCCGCATCGAGGTCTTTCCCTCGAACATCATCGCGTCTCTGTTCAACTTCCGGCCCGCGGAATTCTTCGAGGTCGAAAGCGCGGTGGTGCGCGAAGTCGTCGATGTCTCCTTCAACCCGACCGGAGAGGAAGCATGAACCGGCACTGGCCCTTCTACACCCCGTTCGCCCGCAGGTCAGAAGAATTCGTCATCGACGCCGCACTGGTCCGCGAGGCCGGACTGCGCGAATGGGCGGCGTCCTTCAGGCTGGGCACCGCGGGCTACCGCGACCTTCTCGATCCGGAGGATATGTTCAATCTCGGGGTCCCCTTCAACGCCCTGACGGTGGCGTTGATGCTGTCGGCCCGGGCCGATCTCGCCGTGGAGGCCGGACTGCGTTCCCTGCACGTGGGGGGAGAGGTGCGGCCCCACACCCAGGAATTCATCGACCTGGCCGCCCGCATCTACGCCGCCCGGGGCATCACCGTGCACCTGCGCCCCGGGGGCGTGCGTACCACGCCGATCTGGCTGTCCTCCTTCGGGGTCTTCCACCACGAGCTGGACGGCGGCGAGAACTTCACCGCCAGCCACAGCCAGAGCTACAAGGGCGGCTGGAAGCCCATGGACGCCAGCGGCGGCCAGCTGCTGGAGATGGCCGGGCGCATCGCCGACCGGGTGCGGGAACTGGTGGCCGCCGCCGATGACGGCGGACTGGACATCCGGCTGGCCGCGGCCGACGATCCGCGGATCAGGCGGGATTTCGAACCCACCGCGGCCTACGTGGACTACCTGCGCAAGGTCGTGCCGCAGCCCCTGCTGGACGAGCTGCCGGGAGCCTTCACCGGCGGTTTCCGGGCCGGTTTCTGCACCGAGGGCGGCTCCATGGGCCACGCGGCCCGCGGCGTGTTCGGCGCCCTGGACATCCCGGTGGCCGAGGACGCTCCCGTCTTCCTGACCCATGAGGCCGAGAACACGGAGTACCACGGCATCGGTGTCGTCGACGGTGTGAACCACGGCGTGGATCCCGGCAAGTGGCAGGTCTACAAGCATGTCGGCGCCCAGGAGCACCTGGCGGCCGGGCGCTGCCACGTCTTCTTCATCTGGGATCCGGACGGCGACCGCTTCAACATGGTGACCACCGCTCCGGCGGAGCTGGCCGGCGCGGCCCGGGACGCGGGGCTGGAGGTCGATCCCCTGGACGAGGGCCGCTGCCTGGTCTTCTTCAAGCCCAACCAGATCTATTTCATGCTCACGGGCCTGAAGATCGAGGCCCTGCGCACCGACGGCTCCCTGGACCGCTACGACTGGATCGTGGCCACCACCTATCCCACCAGCCTGAGCATCGGGGACATGGCCCGCAGCGAGGGCGGCCTGAAGACCTTCCGGGTGCCGGTGGGCTTCAAGCACTTCGCCGCCCTGGTCAGGGACCTGGAGGGGCAGATCGCCGCCGACGAGGGTGACTGCCGCGCCGTGGACGTCACCGGGGACGAGACGGTCTTCGGGCCACGGCCGCGCCTGCTGATGATGGCCGAGGAGAGCGGCGGGGCGGCCATGGGTCCGGCCGAACCGATCGTCAGCTGCACGGGCGCGCGCACGAGCCTGGCGCCCAAGGAGAAGGACGGGATGCAGATCGGGGTCATGGCCCTGTGCCTGGCCGCGCGCCTGCACCGCCGCGACAGCAGCTTCGCGCAATACTACCTGGACCTGCTCGAACGCAGCGGCACGCGGTACCGCTTCTACGAGCGGCGGGACATCACGCTATTCGACGAGGCGCTCACCGGCCGGGCCCGCGAGGAGGCCCGCGCCGTGGGCAACCGGCGCAAGGAGGCCACCGTGGCCTGGTTCGCCGCCCTGGAGGCCATGAGTCCGGGGGAGGCCGCGCACAGGTTGCGTGAAGCCCTGCCGGACGGAGTCGATCTGCCGCCGCTGCGCAGGGTGTTCAGGGCGGGTGACGGCACCTACATCGAGTTCGAGGGTCAGTGGTTCGAGTTGCGGGCCTCGGGCACCGATGCGGTGCTGCGCTACTACATGGAAGGCCGCGACCGGCAAAAGGTCACGGCCCTCAACGAGGCCTTCACGAAGCTGGAAATCCGGAGCTGACCCCGCGGCAGCGCACGGGGTGATGCTGCCGGGCGCGGTTCAGTACCGGAAGGTCCCGAAGATCTCGACGCCCGAGAAGGCCGGTTCGAACTTGCACACGCCGCCCGAGCACAGGAAGCCCTCCTGGCGCTTGCCGAACCAGATGTTGAAATTCCCGCCGTCGGTGAAGGTGTAGGTGACCTGGCCGGCCGGAAAGGGGCCTTCCTCCTCGCTGGGGCCGCGCTGTTCCTCGTACTTGTTGTTGGTCTCCAGTATGGCCACCAGGGCCCAGTGGGGCGGGGTCTCAAGTTCCAGCTTGAACCACTGCACGTCGTACGCGCCCAGGCTGAATCCCGGGCCGCCGCCCAGCCGCACGTGCTGGTGCTCGGCCTGCAGGGTCCAGGACCGGGTGGCCGTCTCGCGCCAGATCAGTTCCGCGACCACCGTCTGCCGCATGCCCTCGTTCTCCTGGTAGGCGAAGCCCGTGCGCCAGGCCCAGGGGCCCTGGGCGTCGCGCTTGATCTCCCCGTAGGCCAGGTCGTACACCGTGCCGCCTGCCTGGTTCTCAAGGTGGGCGCCGGTGGCCGTCAGGGCCCAGGGGTCGGACTGGTAGATCACGTCCAGGTTGTTGCCCTGCTCGTCGTCGGCGTTCAGGTTGTGCGGGGCGCGGTTCATGAGGGTCCGGGCCAGCTCCCGGGCCAGGGCGGGGGGCCGGTTCAGGGTGGTCTTGCCGTCGGCCCGGTCCAGCACCTTGAACCGGTCGTAGTCCATGGTCTCCCAGGAAACCGACCAGGGACCGTGGTAGAAGTTCAGGTTGCCGTAGAAGGCGCGGCCGAAGCGCTCGTCGTAGGTGCCGCTGTCGCCTAGGAAGTCGTAACGGTTCTTCCACGCGCCCTCGACGTAGTAGTCGCCGCCGGGGAATTTCTGGCTGGCGCGCACGCCCGCGGCCCACTCCCGGTTCACCTTGCCGTCGTTGTCCACGAAGTCGTCGGGCCGGAAGGTCAGGCCCGTGACGCCCAGCCGGAGGGTTCCCGACGGATTGTACTCGCCGTCCACGCCCCGCACGTCGACTTCCCGCGCCAGGGGGGCGCCGGTGAAGGCCGTGGCCCGCCAGCGCTTGCCGTGGCCGCTGACCATCAGCCCGTCCAGCCGCGTGTCGATGCGCACGGTGCGGTCCTCGTAGGCGTTGAAGATCAGGCCGCGGCCGAACAGACCGAAGAAATGGCCCGCCCGCACGTGGAAATCGCCGCGGTCGAAATCGATGAAGCGATGGGCGACCTTGTTCTCGCGGATGCCTTCCTCGCTGGGGGCGCGGCTGTTCAGCATGATCCCGGTGCGCAGGCCGCCGAAGGTCCAGGCCACGTCCAACCAGTTCTCGACGATCTCGCGGCGCGTGTCGGTGGCGTAGGAGTACTCGAACCGGTCCGAGGCGGTGACCACGCCCGCGCCCGCCGGCATGCCCGCTCCGGTGGCCGACGGCGCGGTCACGGTGGTCTTTCGGGGAGCCTCCAGCAGCCGCTTGACCTGGGCCTCCAGCTCCAGCTCATCCCCTTCCTTGTACCCGATGTGCCGGTAGATCTCGTTGCCCCGCCCGTCGAAAAGGATCAGGTAGGGGATGGTCCCCACGTGCAGGCGCTCCTGCAG
>JALUJS010000390.1 GCA_027056825.1 Candidatus Krumholzibacteriia bacterium
AGCAAGCTCTCGGCCAGCGGCGACTGGCTGCAGACCGACTACGACGCGGACACCGACGCGACCACCGAGACCATGTCCGACGCCTACTTCAAGTACCCCCAGGCGTTCCGGGCGGGCCTGACCTTCCTGCCCCGCACCGATCCGCGCACCGTGTTCACCATGGAACTGGAGTACCGCACCTGGAGCGACATGGAGGACTGGCGCGTTCCCGGCGACGACAACCCGCAGCACCTGGAGGACACCACGGACGTGCGCATCGGCGTGCAGCACCTGTTCTACAACGGGATGACGGCCCGCTTCGGGTTCCGCCACTTCGAGAGCTACCTGGACAAGGAGGCGAACAGCAGCGTGTTCTCCGCCGGCGTGGGCGCTCCCTTCGGCGGCGGCATGTTCTCCGCCTCGCTGGAGCTGGCCAAGATCACCAGCATCCAGGGGCATCAGTTCCCTTACCCGACCAACTACTTCGGTGACAGTTTCGTCGTTGATCCCATGGCCCGGGTGGAGGATACCCGGTTCCGCATCGGCGCCGGCTACAAGGTGGAGTTCTAGTGATGACCAGGAAACTTGCCCTGCTGGGCCTGGGGTGCGTGCTGGCGGCGCTGATCGCCGCGCCGGTGTCCGCCGGAGGCGGAAAGACCGACGACGGCGTCATGCGCCTGCACCTGATCTGGACCAACGACGTGCACGGCCACATCGTGCCCGAGCCGGCCCGCTTCATGAACCCGGCCTTCCCGCCGCCGCTGGGCGGGGGATATTCCGCGGCCACCTACATCCAGGAGATCCGGCGCCAGGCCGAGAAGAACGGCGAGCCGGTCCTGCTGATGGACGTGGGCGACATCTTCCAGGGCACGCCCATCGGGAACAAGACCCAGGGCGAGGCCGTGGTGCAGTACTTCAACGCCATGGGCTACAAGCTCGTGGTGCCCGGGAACCACGACTTCGACAAGGGCCGCAAGAATACCGAGCGGCTGGCCCGCATGTCGGACTGCCCCTGGCTGAGCGCCAACATCATCGAAAAGAGCACGGGCAGGATTCCCGACTGGCTCACTCCCACCATGATGCTGGACTTCCAGGGGATCAAGATCGGCGTGATCGGCATCACCACGCCCAGCACGGCGGTGATGTCGTTCCCCGAGAACATCAAGGGCCTGGAGTTCGAGCCCATGCCCCCGGTCATCGAGAAGTACCGGGACCAGCTCAAGGCCCAGGGCGCCGACCTGATCCTGCTGGCCATCCACGAGGGGTTGCCCTACGACCCCAAGAAGGGTTGGGAGCGCATCGCCGGCCGCACCGAGACCGAGACCGCCCAGGAGCAGCAGGGCACCTACGGGAGCAACTATTCCCACGGCGGCATGAACCTCATGGAACTGGTCAACACGGTGGCGGGCATCGACATCGCCGTGGGCGGCCACACCCACCGCGGCTACTACGATCCCTGGATCGACCCGGTGCACCACACCATGTGCTTCGAGACCTTCGGCAACGGCTCGAGCGTGGGGCACGTCATCCTGAAGATCGACCGTCGGACCCGGGAGCTGATCGGGTACGAGCGCGCCGACAGCCGCGGCACCCTCATCACGCTCTTCGAGGACGAGATCTGGCCCGACGAGAAGATCGAGAAGGTCCTCAAGCCCTACCGCGACGAGGCGGAGGCCGAGATGGGCAGGGTCGTGGGCTCCACCAAGGTGGCCCTGGGCCGCGGCGGGCCGGGAGCCAACCTCGTGGGCAACCTGGTCACCGACGCCATGCGCGAGTACTTCGACGCCGACTTCAGCTTCCAGAACCTCGGCGGCCTGCGCGCCGACCTGCCCGCGGGCGATCTGACCTCGCGCGACATCTTCAGCGTGCTGCCCTTCGGCAACGAGCTGGTGGTGGTGGAGATGGACGGCCGCATGCTGCGGCGCGTCCTGGAACGCAAGGTCGCCGGCCGCAGCGGCGGCATCTGCGTCTCGGGCGTGGAATGGGCCTTCGACAAGACCCGGCCCGACTACGACCGCGGCGTCAAGCTGCTCATCGGGGGCGAACCCTGGGATCCGGATCGCGTGTACAAGGTGGTGTGCACGAACTTCCTCATGGAGGGCAACAGCGGCCTGGACTTCCTGACCAGCGTGCCGGCCGACAAGATCACCCCGACCCAGATCACCACCCAGGAGGCGGTGGAGCACTACCTGAAGCTGCACTCGCCGGTGCGGCCGCGGGTGGACGACCGCTGGGTGGAGGTCACGGGGGTGCCGCAGGCCCCGTACCTGGCCAAGCCGTATATGCCATGATGTAAGACTGTTTGCAAAATAGTGCAATACTGGCACTTACCAGACATTTTCCTCAAGCCCGTCCCGTTGCGACCGATCATGGTCCCGGGACGGGCTTTATTGATCACGGCGTCCCCTCGGACAGGGAAGTCCCCGCACAGCGTCGCAGAGGCGCTCAACGACAAGGCGGTCGACAACGTGAAGACTCTGCGTAAGGATATCCGCAACGAACAACTCACCCGGTTCTCCTCCCACATGAACAAGATCGTCGTCGGCCAGCCGCGGGCCATCGACAAGCTGACCGACAGCTTCAGCCGCCTGATCGCCGGGGTGCACGACCCGGAGCGCCCCCTGCTGACAATGATGTTCATGGGGCCGACGGGCGTGGGCAAGACCGAGACGGTCCGCGCCCTGGCCGAGACCATCTTCGGCAGCAAGCGGGCGTTCACGCGGGTCAACTGCCAGGAGTACTCCGCGCACTACAACATCTCCAAGCTGCTGGGCTCGCCCCCGGGCTACGTGGGCGGTGAGATCCGACCGCTGCTGGCCCAGGAGAACCTCGACCGGCACCACAAGAAGGCGCTGGAGATGCAGACGGGCATGGTCAGCGAGGCCGGCAGCAAACTGAACCGCCTGTTCCCGCCCGAATCCGAGCGCTACCTGAACATCGTGCTGTTCGACGAGATCGAGAAGGCGCACCCCAAGCTGTGGAACCTCCTGCTGGGCATCCTCGAGGACGGCACCGTGGTGCTGGGCAACAACGAGGAGGTGGACTTCCGCCAGTCCATCATCATCCTGACCACCAACGTGGGCAGCGAGGCCATGGGCGCGCACCTGTCCCAGTCCAACATCGGATTCTCCACCGGGACCGACAGCGAGCGCATGAACCGCGACATCGAGGACGCCGCCCTGCGCGCGGCCAAGAAGGTCTTCCCCTTCGAGTTCCTCAACCGCTTCGACGACATCATCACCTACCACACTTTGGAGGAGGAGCACCTCTACGAGATCCTGGACATCCTCATCGGCCAGGTGCATCAGCGGTCGCTGATGTGCGCCGAGCCCTTCCTGCTGGAGATCACCGACGAGGCCAAGGCGCTCCTGGTCGAATCCGGCCGGGATGTCCAGTACGGCGCGCGGCCCCTGAAGCGCGTGGTGGAAAAGGAGATCGTCACGCCCATCTCCCACTACATCTGCTCCGAGCAGATCCGCAAGGGCGACCTGATCACCGTGGACGTGGAGGCCGGGAGCGGTGAGCTGGTGTTCCGCAAGGAGACCGGCGTGACCAGCTGGGAGGAACTGGAGAGCCTCGGCCCCTTCGTCGAGGACCAGTGGGCCAAGGACGACCTGGGCGTCAAGGACGACGGCGGGGAGAAGAAGGAACTGGTCGAGGAGATCACCCAGGTGGTGGCCACGGCCGGTTGCATGACCGGGGCCGACGACTAACCCGGATCAATCCGGCCGGCCGGCGGCCGGCCACGGGACGAAAAAAGCCGCGGGCGGTCTGCCGTCCGCGGCTTCTTGGCCCAGGGGCGCGGGCTAGGGCCAGTACAGGATGCGACCGCAGCTTTCGCAGCGCTGCAGCCGGCCCGCGTTGGTCTTGCTGACGAACGAGGTGGGGATCTGGGCGAAGCATCCGGTGCAGGAGTTCCCGATCACCGGCACCACGGCCCGGCCGAACTTCTTCGTCAGGCGCCGGAACTGGCCCATGAGCTGGGGATCGATCTTCGCCTCCAGTTCCGCCTGGGCCTCCTTCAGCTTCTCCAACCCTTCGGTCTTGAAGCCCATGTCCTCGAGTTCGGAGCCCTGCTCCTCGATTTCCCTGATCATACCCATCATGTCCTGCAGGGCGACCAGCAATTGCAGTTGCGGATGCATGGCTATTCCCCCTTGAGGGCCGCGCAGAAGGCCTCGTAGTTGTCGGCGGCCATGAGCTTCTCGCGCAGGCCGGCGTCCTGGATGGTGTCGATGAGGGTGGCCAGGGACTTGATGTACTGGTGACCCATGTCCTGCGGGGGGGCGACGAGCACGAAGAACAGGTGCGTGGGTTCGCCGTCCTCCGAGTCGAAATCGACGCCGGCGGTGGACCGGGCCAGCAGGATCTTCAGCTCCTGCACGGCGAGGGTGCGTCCGTGGGGGAAGGCCACGCCGGGACCCACGGCCGTGCTGCCCAGTTCCTCGCGGCTCTGGAGCATCTGCAGGATGGTGTCGGGATTCTTCAGGTTGATGCCGGAGGCGAGCCCCGCAACGAGTTCCTTGAGGGCTGAAGTCTTGTCGGTGGCCTGGAGATCGGGAAGGAAGAGGTCGGAAGAGGTGTGCTTGAGAACCTCGGCAATGTCCATGAGAACTGCACCGCCTTGAGAACAAAGGGGAAATGTGCCAGACTACCGGAAACTTAAACCAAGACCGGATGGGAAACAAGCCGCAAAGGCCGTTTTTCGGCCCGGTTCGCACCGTGGCCCCGCGGCCGGGAGCTTCGCGACAGGAGGATCATGACCGACACCGACAGCCGACCCGTGGGAATTGTCATGCGCACCGGCGGCGGGCGCTGCTTCGTGGCCCACGAAGACCGCGTGTGGAACTGCCAGTTGCGCGGCCGGCTCAAGCAGGGCAGGCGCCGCACCCAGACCGTGGTGGCGGCCGGCGACCGGGTGATTCTCGGGGAGCTGCAACCCGGGCTCGACCCGCCCCAGGCGGTGGTCGAGGAGGTCCTGCCGCGCCGGTCGAAGATCTCGCGCATGGCCGCGCGCCGCAGCGGCGGCCACATTGAACAGGTCCTGGTGGCCAACCTGGACCAGGTCGTGGTGGTCCAGTCGCTGGCCGAACCGGCTCCCCAGGCGGGTTTCGTGGACCGGCTGCTGGTGGCCGCCGAGCGTTTCGCCATCGACGGCCTGCTGGTGCTCAACAAGATCGACCTGGCGGGCGCCCGGCCCGCGGATACGGATTGGGATTACTACGCGGGCCTGGGCTACGGCGTGCTGCGCACCAGCGCGGCCACGGGAGAGGGCGTGGACGGGCTTCGGGACCGCCTGACCGGCCGGACCTCGGTGCTGATGGGCGCTTCGGGCACCGGCAAGAGCAGTCTGCTGAACGCCATCGATCCGGAGCTGGCCCTGCGCGTGGGCGAGGTGACGGCCAAGACCGGCCTGGGCCGGCACACCACCACCAGCACCGAACTCTTTCCCCTGCCGGGCGGAGGCTACATCGCCGATTCCCCCGGCCTGCGGGGGTTCGATCCCTGGGACGTTGATCCGGACCGGGTGCGGGACTATTTTCCGGACTTCACCGAGGGCGCGGCCGAGTGCCGCTTCCGCACCTGCCGACACCTCGAGGAGCCCCAGTGCGGGGTGCGGCGGCTGGTGGACGCGGGGGTCATCCCGGCGTGGAGGTACGAGGCTTACCGGACGTTGGTGCGGGATCTCGAGGAACGGCGACAGCTGCTGCGGAAACGGGGAGGTCCGCAGGTCTGAAGATGCGGCCCGGCCGGCGCGCGGTGGCCGGTACCAGGCCGATCATCATCCCGTAGTAGAGCCAGGCTTCCCGGCCCTCGTGCAGGAGCTTGTCCACGGGAAAGATGTGGGTGGGTCGCCGCCAGGCCACCAGGTGCTCCACCTGCTGCGTTTCGCGCCAACCCGGCAAGGGTTGCCCCAGCAGGCGGGGCGATTTTGCCGTCAGCTCGTAGCCCCCCAGGGTGGCCATGGCCACGGTTCCCAGGACAAGGGCGATTTCCAGCAGTTTCTGGCGCATGGGACGCTCCCGGCTTGAAGGTGCGCCGGGAAAACCGCAAGGCCCGTGCCAGGGGCCGGGCCGCCGGCCCGGAGGCAGGAGACAACCATGGCCGACAGCCCCGTCCGCGCCTGCAAACGGTTCCTGGTGGCCCGGTGCGCCCGCCTGTGGCGCAGACCCCGCCTGACGCCGGAGCAACTGCGCGCCCTGCGCCCCGGGGATATCCTCATCGTGCGCCAGCACAACCAGATGGGCGACATGGTGTGCGCCACGCCCGCCCTGCGCGCCATCAGGGAGGCCTGGCCGGAGGCCCGGCTGCACCTGGTCACCTCCCCGGTCAACGGCGCGGTGGTGGCCCACCATCCGGATCTCGCGCGGGTGTTGACCTTCTCGCAGAAGATGTGGCGCCGGCCGTGGGCGCTGACCCGCTTCATCCGGAACCTGCGGCGGCCGCGCTGTGAGGTGGCGTTCATCCTGGGCAGCGTCTCGTTCTCGATCACCAGCGCCGCCATCGCCCTGGCCTGTGGGGCGCGCTGGATCGTCGGCCCGGACAGCCGGCCCTACGGCTGGGACCTGAGCCGCCACCTGTTCGCGGTGGAACTTCCCGCGTCGCCGGTTGTGGACAGGCACGCGGTGCTGCACAACCTGGCCCCCCTGCAGGCGGTGGGCATCGACACCGGGGACCGCTCCACGGTGGTCGTCCCCTCGGCCGCCGAACGGGAGCTGGCCCGGCGGGTCATGGCCGACCTGGGGCTGCGGCCCGGTTTCTGGGCCCTGCATCCGGGGGCGGGAAAGCGGCAGAACATCTGGCCGGCCGAGCGCTTCGCCGCGGTTGCCCGGCGGGCGGCCGCGGCGGGACGCCAGGTCCTGGTCATGCGCGGGCCCGCGGACGCGGAGGTGGTCCGGGAGATGTTCGCGCTGCTTGCCGAGGGTCCCGGCGAACAGATCGTGGCCGCGCCCCTGCTGCCGGTGGGCGCCTGCGCGGCGCTGCTGGAGCAGGCGGACCGCTACCTGGGCAACGACACCGGCATGATGCACGTGGCGGGCGCGTTGCAGGTGCCCTCGGTGGCCCTGTTCGGCCCCACCGATCCGGACCTGTGGAAGCCCCCCTCGGACCAGGTGGTGGCCCTGCGCAGTCCGCGGCAGTCCCTCGATCCGCGGGGCGGGGAATTCGGCTGGATGGAGAACCTGGACGTCGATGTGGTATGGGAGGCCTGGGCGAACCTGCCGGGTCGGACGGCCGCCGCCCCGCGCGACGGTGAAAAGAGGAACGCATGAGAGGATTCGATCCGGGCGACGTGCTCGTCAACATCGTGGCGCTGGTGTTCTCGGTGGTTTTTCACGAGGTGGCCCACGGCTGGATGGCCCTGCGCCACGGCGACGAGACGGCCCTGCGCCTGGGCCGCCTGACCCTCAACCCGGTGCCTCACATCGACCCCATCGGCAGCGTGCTGGTGCCGCTGATGCTCTCGTTCAGCAACTCCATCATGTTCGGATGGGCCAAGCCGGTGCCGGTGGACGTGCGCCGCCTGCGCGACCCCTGGAACGACTATCCCAAGGTGGCGGCCGCCGGCCCGGGTGCCAACCTGCTGCTGGCGCTGATCTGTGCGGTGGTGCTGGGCGTGGTGTACGGCGTGGGAGTCAAGACGGGGGCGGTGCTGCCCGGTCGGTCTCCCTCCGGCCCGCTGGAGTTCCTGGTGAACCTCTTCCAGGCCGGTATCGCCATCAACGTGGTGCTGGCGGTGTTCAACCTGATCCCGCTGCCGCCGCTGGACGGCAGCTGGATCCTGTCGCGCTTCCTGCCCGCCGACCTGCGCCGGCGCTACGAGGAGCTGCGGCGTTTCGGCTTCGTCCTGGTGATCGGGTTCCTGCTGCTGATGCGGTACACCCCCCTGGGCGGGGCCTTCTCCGGGGTCCTGATGACCGTGCTGGACCCGTTCTTCTCCCTGGCCACCGGCATCGCCAGGCTGATCGTCTGATCGCCCGGGCGCCAGGGGTTACAGCCCGCGGTCGGGCTCCCCGGCGTAGGGATCGTGGGTGATCATGGCCACGGCGCTCTCGTTCCCCTGCAGGTCCACGGCCGTCACGGCGTAGCGGCAGGCCGCCCGCCAGGGCTCGTGGTCCACGAACACGGGCTCGTCCAGGAGCGTATCGGTCAGGGGGAGCATCCGCCCGCCCACCACGCGGTAGACCATGTAACCGGCCAGGTCCGCGTCGGTGGTGTTTTCCCGCCAGCTCAGCTTGACGACCCCGGACCCGGCGGCGCTCTGCAGGGCCGTGGGAGCCGCGGGGGGCGCGGTGTCGATGGTCTTGTCCAGGCCGGTGACGGTGCTGTCGGAGCAGCCGGTCGCGGCGATCAGGGCGATGAGCGCGAGCGTGATCCACAGGTTGCGCATGGTGTCCTTCCTCCGGGTTCAGCTGCAGGCCTTCCGCCACGGGGACAGAAGGCCTGCCGAGCTCCCAGCGAATCGGGGCCGATCCGGTTTAGTGGGTGAACTCGCCGCCGGTGTGAGCCTTGCTGATGACCAGCAGGGCGCTGGAGACGGCGCTCTCGTTCCCCGCCTCGTCCACGGCGTAGACGTTGTAGTAGTTGACGCCAGCGGGAGGAACGTCCTCGATGCTGGTGGCCAGGGTCGGGCTGGCGACCAGGACGGTCACGTCGCCGTCGTTCTCACGGGTTACCACGTAGCCCGCCAGGTCGCTGTCCACGGTGTTGGGGGCCCAGGTGACCACGGCGGAGCCGCTGTCGTCCATGGTGGCCCGCACGTAGCTGGGACCGGCCGGGGGAGCGGTGTCCACGGCGGTGTCCAGGTTCACGGGATTGTCGTCGCTGCAGCCGGTGGCCAGGATGGCCGCGGCCACCATCATCATTACGACCAGGATCTTCTTGGTGTTCGCCATGTGAGTGTCCTCCTTCAATTCGCCAGATAGCTCAGGTTTTTGGTTGTGCGGCCGGAGGGAATCGGTTGCAGTGGCACGGTGTTCATCAGCAGCCCCTCCGGCCGCGACCTGCCGGAGAGGGAGCAAGGGGGGGACCACGTCATTATAAAAATTCCAGAATTAGATCAATTTATTGTGTTTCATGTGGTTAGGGCCCGGACCAGGGAAGCATGAGGAAGAATGGGGAA
>JALUJS010000391.1:0-4802 GCA_027056825.1 Candidatus Krumholzibacteriia bacterium
AGATGCCGCCGCACCTGGTGCTGTGCGCCATGGTCGGCCGGGAAGATCCCCGCGAGATGCTGCTGGCGCGGCCCGAGGCCGTGGACGAGGAACGTCTGCAGGCGGGCGATCCCCTGCCCCTGCGCGCCGGTGCGAAGATCGGCACCAGCGCGGCGCGGCGGCAGGCGCAGATCCGGCGCCTGCGGCCGGACCTGGAGCTGGCCGACCTGCGCGGCAACGTGCCCACCCGGGTGGGCCGGCTGCGCGAGGGCCGGTACGACGGCATCATGTTGGCGCGCGCCGGCCTGGTGCGGCTGGGGGTCGACCTGGGGGACCTGTTCGCCCTGCCGCTTCCCACGGCCGTGTTCGTGCCCGCCCCCGCCCAGGGCATGCTCGGCATCCAGTGCCGCGACGAGGAACCGTGGCGAAGCGGTCTGGCGCGCCTTCACTGCGCCGAACCGGCCCGGGCCGTGGCCGTGGAGCGCGCGTTGCTGCTGCGCCTGGAAGGCGGCTGCCAGATCCCCTTCGGGGCCCATGTCATGCCCCTGGACGACGGTTGGCACCTGGAGGCCTTCCTGGCCGCTGACGTGGACGATCCGCAGCCCCTGCGGTTGTCCCTGGACGCAGCGGATCCGGACAGCCTGCTGGAAAAGGCCTGGACCGCCATCGAAAGCCACCGGAAGGGCTAAAGGATGCCTGCCGCCCGACGCATCATCCTGACGCGCCAGCACAAGCGCAACCGCGAGTGGGCCGTGGCCCTGCGCCTGGCCGACATCCCGGTCCTGGAACTGCCATTGATCCGCTTCGTCCCGCTCCCGGTTCCCACCGGCCTGGACCCGGGATCCTTCGACTGGATCCTGTTCACCTCGCCCCAGGCGGTCCGGGCCTTCAGGGAAGCCGGGCTGGACCGTGGAAACGCCCGCGTGGGCTCCCTGGGCTCCGGCACCGCCGCCGCGCTGACCGGCGCCGGCCTGCCGGTGGACTTCGATCCCGGCTGCCATGACGGCGCCGAATTCGCCGCCGCCTTCGCCGCCGCTCACCAGGCGCCGGCCCGTCTGCTGTGGCCCGGTCCGGAAAAACGCATGGATGCGCCGCTGCGGGTGCTGACCGAAGCAGGCTTCGACGTCACCGAGGCGGCCCTCTACCGCACCGAACCGGTCCCCCGCGAGGAACTGCCCGCCGATCCCTGGCTGCCGGGGGACGTCCTGTTCTTCTGCAGCCCCTCGGCCGTGCGGGCCTTCGCCGCCGCCTACGCCGTGCGTCCCGCTTGTGTGGCCATCGGCGAGACCACCGCCGCGGCCGCCCGTGAGGCGGGATTCACACCGCGTACCGCCTCCGCCCCCGATCTGGCAAGCATGGTCCGGGCCGCCGGCCTGGACATCGACCCCGTCACCCCGAGCCCGGAGAAGCTGTCATGAACCTGCTGGACCGCCCCCGGCGCCTGCGCGCCACCCCCGTTCTGCGTGACATGTGCGCGGAGACCCAGGTCCGCGCCGACCACCTGATCACCCCCCACTTCGTGGTCCCCGGCAAGGGGATCCGCGAGGAGATCCCCAGCATGCCCGGTGTGTATCACGTCTCCACCGACGAGCTGCTGCCGGAGATCGAGGCCGACCTGGAGCTGGGCCTCAGGTCGCACCTGCTGTTCGGGGTGCCCGAGCACAAGGACGACCACGGCGACAGCGCCCTGGACGAGCACGGGGCGGTGCAGGAATCCCTGCGGGCCATGAAGGAGCGCTTCGGCGCCGACATCCTCGCCATCACCGACGTGTGCCTGTGCGCCTACACCAGCCACGGCCACTGCGGCTTCCTGGAAGACGGCGTGGTGGTCAACGACGCCAGCGTGGAGCAGCTCGCGCGCATGGCCCTGTCCCACGCCGAGGCGGGCGCCGACATGGTCAGCCCCAGCGACATGATGGACGGCCGCGTGGGCGCCATCCGCGAGAAGCTGGACGCGCACGGCTTCGTCAACACCAGCATCCTGGCCTACAGCGCCAAGTACGCCAGCGCCTACTACGGCCCTTTCCGCGACGCCTGCGACAGTGCCCCCCAGGGGGACCGCAAGAGCTACCAGATGGATCCGCGCAACGGCCGCGAAGCGATCCTCGAGGTGCTGCTGGACCTGCAGGAGGGCGCGGACATGGTCATGGTCAAGCCCGCCCTGGCCTACCTGGACATCGTGCGCCGGGTGCGCGAGGAGGCCCTGTGCCCGGTGGTCTGCTACAACGTCAGCGGCGAATACTCCATGGTGAAGGCCGCGGCCAAGGCCGGCCTGGTGGACGAGGCGGCCATCGTGCGCGAGAACCTGCACGCCATGCGCCGCGCCGGCAGCGACCTGATCATCACCTACCACGGGCGCGACGCCCTGACGCAAGGATGGATCGACCGATGAGCAACGCTTCCTGGTGGGAACGGGCCGTGAAGGTGCTGCCCGGAGGGGTGAACAGCCCCGTGCGCTCGTTCAAGTCCGTGCCCGGCGACCCGCTGTTCTTCCGCAGCGCCAAGGGCAGTCGCTTTGTCGATGAGGACGGCAGGAGCTACATCGACTGGTGTCTGAGCTGGGGCCCCTTGATCCTGGGCCACGCCGATCCCGACGTGCACGCCGCGGCGGCCGAGGCCATGGCCGAAGGCGCCAGCTTCGGCGCCCCCAGCCGGCGCGAGGTGCTGCTGGCCGAGGCCTTCCTGCAGCGGTTGCCCCACTTCGAGCAGGTGCGCTTCGTCAGCAGCGGCACCGAGGCCGTGATGAGCGCCGTCCGCCTGGCCCGCGGCTTCACCGGCCGCGATGTCATCGTCAAGTTCACCGGGTGCTACCACGGCCACGCCGACCACCTGCTGGTGGACGCGGGCAGCGGCCTGGCCACCTTCGGGACCCCCAGCAGCGGCGGCGTTCCCGCGGGCTTCACCGCCACCACCGCCGTGCTGCCGCTGGACGACATCCCCGCCCTCGAGGCTTTCTTCGGTGAGCACGGCGACAAGGTCGCGGCCATCATCGTGGAGCCCTTCCCGGCCAATGCCGGACTGCTGATCCAGCGGCCGGAGTTCCTGCAGGCCTGCCGGGAGTTGACCCGCAAGCACGGGGCCCTGCTGATCTTCGACGAGGTGATCACCGGCTTCCGCGTGGCCGCCGGCGGCGCGGCCGAAGTGCTGGGCATCACCCCGGACATGGGCACCTACGGCAAGATCATCGGAGGCGGCTTCCCGGTGGGAGCCTACGCGGCCAGCCGGGAAATCATGGACCACATCTCCCCCAACGGTCCGGTGTACCAGGCCGGGACGCTCAGCGGCAATCCCGTGGCCATGGCCGCGGGCCTGGCCACCCTGGAGAAGACCGGCCGTCCCGGCTTCTACGAGGATCTGGAGCGCAAGGGCGCCCTGTTGGAGGGGGGACTGCGCCAGGCGGCCGCCGACGCCGGCGTCACCGCCACGGTGGTGCGCCAGGGCTCGCTGTTCTGGACCGTGTTCCAGGACCATGCCCCGCGCAGCTTCGAGGCCATCGACCCGCAGGGCATGGACACCTACGGCCGCCTGCACCGCGGGCTCATCGAGCGCGGCGTGTACCTGGCGCCTTCGGGCTGGGAAGTGGGCTTCCTGAGCGCGGCCCACAGCGACGAGGACATCGAGACCACCGTGGCCGCCGTGGCCGAAACCTTCAAGTCCTGGAGCTGAACGACATGAGCGATCTGCAGCAGTCCCTGTTCCTGAAGACCCTGCGCGGCGAACCGGTGCCCCGTCCGCCCATCTGGATCATGCGCCAGGCCGGCCGCTATCTGCCCGAGTACATGAAGGTGCGCGAGTCCATCTCCTTCAACGACCTGTGCCGCACCCCCGAGGCGGCCTGCGAGGTGACCCTGCAGCCCATCCGGCGCTTCGGGTTCGACGCCGCCATCATGTTCAGCGACATCCTGACGCCCCTGGCCCCCATGGGCGCGGAGTTCGAGTTCGGCAACGGCGGGCCGAAGCTGTCCCGGCCGGTGCGCGACGAGAAGGACATCCGCGGCCTGAGCACCTACCCTTCGCGTGAAGGCGTTCCCTTCGTGGCCGAGGCCATCGGGCTGATGAAAAAGGAACTGGGCGACCGGACGCCGTTGATCGGGTTCGCCGGTTCGCCCTTTACCCTGGCCACCTACCTCATCGAGGGCGGCGGCTCCAAGAACTACGAGCACCTCAAGACCATGCTCTACAGCCGCCCCGAATTGCTGCAGGAGCTGCTGGACAAGCTGGGCGAGCAGATCCTCGACTACCTGCGCATGCAGGCGGATGCCGGCGTGGACGCCATCCAGCTCTTCGACACCTGGGGCGGCATCCTGCACCCGGTGGACTACGCGCGCATGGTGCTGCCGGTGGTCCGGCGCATCATGGACGGTCTGAAGGACACCGGCGTCCCGCGCATCTACTTCCTCAAGGGCAGCGCCCCGTACAATCACCTGCTGCGTGACCTGGATGTCGAATGCTGCGGCATCGACTGGACCCAGGATCTCTCCCTGGCCATCACGCAGCTTCCGGGCAAGGCGGTCCAGGGCAACCTCGATCCCCTGTGCCTGTTCGGCAGTGAAAACGAAATCCGCCGCCGGGCCACCGAAATCTGCCGCCAGGGCGCGGCCGCGCCGGGGCACGTGTTCAACCTGGGCCACGGCATCCTGCCGATGATCCCGCCCGAGAACGCCGAGGCCCTGGTGGACGCGGTGCACGCCGCCGGCCGGCGGTAGGGCGCCCGACGACCCGTTCCCCCGAGGAGGCGACACCCATGGCAGACGCACCGTCCCGGGAAGCGACCTGGAAACTGCTGTGCGCGCACGTCCGGAGCGACAAGCTACGGCGCCACG
>JALUJS010000391.1:4812-9098 GCA_027056825.1 Candidatus Krumholzibacteriia bacterium
TCCAAACCCTGGTCGAGACCGTCCAGGGCTTCACGAAGGAATAGATTATGCCCGTCGAGATCTCCGCCGCCTTCGTCGAGAAGTACAACCAGCCGGGTCCGCGCTACACGAGCTATCCCACGGTGCCGGCCTGGACCGAGCCTTTCGGTGAAGCCGAGTACCGCCAGGCCCTGGAGGAGCTGGCCTCCCGCAAGGACGACGAACTGGCCCTCTACCTCCACCTGCCGTTCTGCGCCAAGCACTGCCTGTACTGCGGCTGCAACGCCCTGGTCACGCGACAGAAGAACGCGGTGGAGCGTTACCTGGACCTGGTGGAGAAGGAAATCGGCATGGTCACCGACATCATCGGCACCGGCCGCCGCGTGGTCCAGCTGCACTGGGGCGGGGGCACGCCCAACTTCCTGAAGAACCACGAACTCGAACGCGCCCTGAACCTGTTCCGCGGCGCTTTCGACCTCGCCCCGGAGGCTGAGATCTCCCTGGAGATCGATCCGCGCATCGGCTCGCCCGAACAGGCCGCCTTCCTCAAGGAACTGGGCTTCAACCGTATCAGCCTGGGGGTGCAGGACTTCGAGCCGCGCGTGCAGGAGGCCATCGGGCGCCTGCAGTCCCGCGACAAGACCCTGCGCGTCTACCGGGGCTGCCGCGACGCGGGTTTCGCGGGCGTGAACATCGACCTGGTCTACGGCCTGCCCGGGCAAACCGCCGAGTCGTTCACCGCGACCCTGGACGAGATCATCGGCCTGGCGCCTGACCGGGTGGCCTGCTTCAGCTACGCCCACGTGCCCTGGGTGCGACCGGAGCAGAAGAAAATCGACACCACCATCATGCTGCAGGGCTACGAGAAGTTCCGGCTGTTCCAGCTGACGGTGGATCGCTTCACCGCGGCGGACTATTGCTGGATCGGCATCGATCATTTTGCCAGGAAGGATGACGAACTGTCGGCCGCGCTTGAGAACCGCGCCCTGCACCGCAACTTCATGGGCTACGCGACCAGGCCCGCCCCCCACATGCTGGCCTTCGGCATGAGCGGCATCGGCGATGTGTGCGACCGGTTCGCCCAGAACGACGCCGACCTGGCCGGGTGGTCCGCGGCCGTGGGCGCCGGACACCTGCCCATCGTCAAGGGCCACCGCCTGAGCGACGACGACCGCCTGCGGCGGCTGGTCATCCTGAACATCATGTGCAACCTGGAGCTGCCGTGGGAGCTGACCGTAGAGGAATTCGGCGCACCGGCCAACGAACTGCTGGCTGAGAGCCTCGAAGCGCTGCCCCCCCTGGTGGACGACGGCTTGGCCGAAGTGGATGATCGGGGCCTGCGCATCACCCCCAAGGGGCGCTACTTCGTGCGCAACGTGGCCATGATCATGGACGCGTACCTGGGCAAGGGCAAGGGGAAGCCGATCTTCTCCAAAACGGTGTAGGAGCGCCCATGGCCATCATCCGCGAGGATATCTTCCCGCGCCGCAGGCTGGATCCCAGCCTGCTCACCGGGCTGATCCTTTGCGGCATGGGCGGACCGGACGGCCCCGGCGCCGTGCGACCCTTCCTGCGCAACCTGTTCCGCGACCCGCTGATCTTTCCGGTGCCGCGCGTGCTGGCTCCGCTGCTGGGCCTGATGATCAGCACCTTGCGCGCCCCGTCGGTGCGCAAACGCTACGCGCTCATCGATCCCGGTTGCGTGACCCCCCAGATCGAGACCACCCGCCTGCAGGCGGTCGCGCTGGCGCGCCGCCTGGCCTCATTCGGACTGAAGATCGAACCCGGGATCGCCATGCGTTACTGGCGTCCCTTTCCTTCCCGGACCGTGGCGGAGCTCCTAGCCCGGGGGGCCGAGCAGTTCCTGGTCATCCCCATGTATCCCCAGTATTCCTCCGCCACCGGGGGCAGCACGCTCGATGCCGTGGTCCGGTCCATCGAGGACCAGGCGCCCGCAGCCGCGGTGCACGCGGTGACCGGATGGGGATTGCTGCCGGGATTCCTGCATGCTGTGGCGAATCCGGCCGCCCGGCGCCTGCAGGCATGGGCCGCGGCCGGCACGGCGCCGCAGGAGTGCGCCCTGGTCTATGTGGCCCACTCCCTGCCCCAGTCCTTCATCGACGAGGGCGACCCCTACCAGGCCCATACCCTGGCCACGGTGGGCGCGGTCAACAGGATGGTGCTGGCCTCCCTCGAGCAGGCCGGCCAGGGGGACTGGGCGCGAAAGGTGCCGGGAATTTCCAATCCAGCCCCCGCCTACCAGAGCCGGGTGGGACCGATCACGTGGCTGGGGCCGGAAATCACCGCCTGCGTACGGGAGCTGGCGGCGGCGGGCTGCCGCCGGCTGATGGTCCAGCCGGTGAGTTTCACCTGCGAGCACATCGAGACCCTCGTCGAACTGGACGTGGAACTTCGGGACACCGCCCGCGATTGCGGGATCGGGGAATTCCACCGCGGGGCGGCCCTGAACCTGGACGAAGGCTGGCTCAAGTCCATGGCCGCCATGCTGGCCGACCAGGCCTTCGGCGCGGAGGTGCCTCATCTTGCCTGAACGCCATGTCGCGATCCTGGGCGCCGGCATCGCCGGCCTGGCAACGGCGGTCGACCTCCTCGACGAGGCCGACCGGCGCGGGCTCAACCTGCGCCTGACAGTCCTGGAGGCCGCCGACGCCCCCGGCGGCAACCTGCGCACCCTGCGCGAGGACGGCTGGCAACTGGAGTGGGGACCCAACGGCTTCCTCGACAACGAGCCCGCCACCCTGCGGTTGATCGACCGGCTGGGCCTGCGCGGCCGCCTGGTGCGCAGCAGCGACGTCACCCGGCACCGCTTCCTGCTGGTGCGCGGCAGGCTGGTGGAGATCCCCGTCTCGCCGGGCGCCTTCATCCGCTCGCCCATGCTGCCTTGGCGGGCCAAGCTCCGCATGCTGGGCGAATTGTTCATGCGGCCGCGGCGCGATCTGGGACAGGCCGCCGACCGGCCCGAAACCGATGAATCGGTGTTCGACTTCGGCGCCCGTCGCCTGGGCCGGGAATTCGCCGAGGTCATGCTCGACCCCATGGTCAAGGGCATCTTCGGCGGGGACGCGCGTTGGCTGAGCCTGGCCGCCGCCTTCCCGCGCATGGTGGAGCTGGAACGCGATCACGGGGGCCTGTTCCGCGCCATGATCGCCCTGGCCCGCAAGCGCAGGAACAAGACCGACGCAGGGCCCGGCGGGGTCCTGCACTCGTTCACCGGCGGCATGCAGGACCTGGTCTCCGGCGCCGTGGTTGTCCTGGAGGCGGACCCGCGCTGCGAGCTGGTGTGCGGCGCGCGCATCGAGTCGGTGCGCCCGGACGGCGACGGCGCGTGGCGCGTGGAGGGCGCGGGCTGCCCCGACACACCCCAGGACGCCGTCATCGACGCCTCGCCCGCCCACGCCGCGGCCTCCCACCTGGCGGCCGCCGACGCGGAACTGGCGCGGCTGCTGGCGCAAATCCCCTTCGCTCCCATGGCCGTCATCGCCCTGGGCTTCGCGGCCGCGGATGTCCGCCATGATCTGCAGGGGTTCGGCCTGCTGGTGCCCACCCGCGAACAGCGGGATCTGCTGGGGGCGCTGTGGACCAGCAGCATCTTTCCCGGCCGGGCGCCCGCAGGCAGCGTCCTGTTGCGCTGCATGGCCGGCGGCGCCGCCAACCCCGGGATCATGGGCCTGGACGACGAGGAACTGGTGAACCTGGCCCTGTCCGAGCTGCGGCCCCTGCTGGGCATCCAGGGCCCGCCCGCCATGGCCCGGGTCATCCGCCATACGCGCGCCATCGCACAGTATGTCTGCGGGCATCCGGCCCGCCTGAAGGCCCTGGGCGAACGCCTGGAGAGGCTGCCGGGACTGCACCTGACGGGAAGCTCGTACCGCGGCATCTCCGTCAACTCCTGCTGCAAGGAGGCGGAGACCCTGGCCGCGCGCGTCGCCGCCGAACTGACCATCCCCGAGGCCGCCCCGGCCGCCGCCGCGGGCAAGGAGGATCGCTGATGCTGGCCGTCGTCACCGCCCTGCGGGTCCTGCTTCCGATCATGTACGCCGTCACCCTGGGGTTTTACCTGTGGCTGTTCTTCCAGGACCACCCCACGGCCAGGGTGCGCTGCACCCAGTTCGCGGCCGTGACCGTCATGCTGCACACCGTGTCCCTGGTCGCGCGGACGATCTACCTGGAGCGGATCCCCCTGGAATCCCCGCTGGAGTTCCTCTCGGTGCTGGCCTTGGCCATGATGGTCACCTACCTGGTGATCGAACTGCGCATCAAGGCCAAGAGCACGGGGTTCATCGTGG
>JALUJS010000392.1 GCA_027056825.1 Candidatus Krumholzibacteriia bacterium
GGCCTGCAGAACATCGGCGAACTCAAGAAGGCCCGCGCCCAGGAGCGCGCCGCCCGCCACATGGCGTCCTTCGAGACCAGGCAGGCCGAAGTGCAGGCCACCGAGGCGTGGCTGAACCTCAAGTCCGCCTACGACAAGGTCGGCGTCGCCCGGGACGCGGTGACGGCCGCCCGCGAGGGACTGCGCATCGTCACCAACCAGTACCGCGAGGGGCTGGCCAGCATGGTGGACCTGCTCGATACCCAGGCGGCGGCCACCATGGCCGAAGGCAACCTCGTCCAGGCCCTGCACGACTACCAGGTGGGCCTGGCCCGACTCGAATACATGGCGGCGGTTCCGGTGGGCGCCGAGGTGCTCGACACCGGCGCCAGGGCCGCGAACCCGGACCAGGATCGCTAATCACAGGAGGCTCATTTCCATGGCAACGACACGCCGCAACAATCATCGCGCGCAGCGGGCTCTGGCTCCCCTGCTGGTCGGGGCCTTCCTGGCCCTGCTCTCCGGTTGCTCGCGCCACTCCGAGACCCGCGCCCCCGAACCCCGGGACGTCAAGTGCGAGACCGCCCAGGTCGCCCTGAAGGACATGCCCGGCGAGATTTCCGCCGTGGGTAGCCTCGAGGCGGAGACCTCCATCATGGTCTCGACGCGGATGATGGGCTGGGTCAAGAAGATCCACGTCACCGAGGGCCAGGCCATCCACAAGGGCGACCCCCTGCTGAGCATCGACGACACGGACCTGCTGGCCAAGAAAGCCCAGGCCGAGGCCGGCATCGCCGAAGCGGAGGCCGTCCTGGCCAACGCCGAGAAGATGGCCGAGCGTTTCCGGAACCTTTACGCCGACAAGTCGGTGTCCAAACAGCAGCTGGACGATGTCCTAACCGGGCGCGACCGCGCCGCCGCCGGCCTCGAGATGGCCAAGGCCGGCCTGCGCGAGGTGAACGTGCACCTGAGCTACCTGGACATCGTCGCCCCGGCCGACGGCATCATCGGGCGGAAGATGGTCGACCCCGGGGACATGGCCAACCCCGGCATGCCGCTCCTGATCCTCGAGGACGTCTCAACCATGAAGGTGGTCGCCCACGTGGGCGAGAAGGACATCTCCGACCTGAAGATCGGCGACCCGGTGCGCGTGGAGATCACGTCCCTGCCCGATGCGGTCTACGAGGCGGCCATCACCAAGATCATCCCCACCGCCAACCCCGGCAGCCGCACCTACGACATCGAGACCGTCCTGGACAACCCCGACGGCAGGCTGAAGAGCGGCATGTTCGCCCGCGTGGTCCTGCAGGGGCCCGCCACCCCCCGCATCCTGGTCCCGGCCGACGCGGTGATCAGGCGCGGACAGCTGACCGGCGTGTGGATCGTGCGCGAGGACGGCACGGCCCACCTGCGCTGGATCCGTCTCGGCCATGACCATGACGGCATGATCGAGGCCCTTTCCGGCCTGCAGGGCGGAGAAACCATCGTGCTCTCCGCCGAGCAGCCCCTCGCCGAGGGCGACAAGGTGGTGAGGTGACATGGACAAGGACAAGAACCTGAACCCCCTGCCGCCGGTGCCGGAGCCCGAGCCGGATCTCGGCTTCTCGGCCAAGATCGCCTCGGTGTTCATCAACTCGAAGATCACGCCGCTGCTCATCCTGGCCATCCTGCTGCTGGGGCTGTTCTCCCTCTCGCTGACCCCCCGCGAGGAGGAGCCGCAGATCGTCGTGCCCATGATCGACATCATGGTCATGATGCCCGGGGCCAGTCCCCAGGAGATCGAGAACCTCGTCACCCGGCCCATGGAGCAGAAGGTGTGGGAAGTCGAGGACGTCGAGTACGTCTATTCGGCCAGCTATCCCAGCTTCTCCATGGTGACCGCCCGCTTCCTCGTCGGGACCGACCAGGAGAAGGCCCTGACCCGCATCGCCAACAAGATGTACGGGAACGCCGACCTGTGGCCCCAGGGCATCACGCCGCCGCTGATCAAGCTGCGCAGCATCGACGACGTGCCCATGATGACGCTCACGCTGTGGAGCGACCGCTACGACGGCTACGGCCTGCGCCAGATCGCCGGCGAGCTCCGCAACGAACTGATGGACATCCCCGACGTCTCGACCAGCGAGATCATCGGCGGGCGGCCGCGCACCGTGCGGGTCGAGCTGGACCCCCAGCGCATGGCCGCCTTCAACCTGACGACCCTGTCCATCCTGCCGGCGCTGCAGATGCAGAACCAGAACCTGCCCTCGGGCGGTTTCGCCGCCGGTAACAACCAGTTCCTGGTGGAAACAGGCGCCTTCCTGCGCTCGGCCGCCGACGTGGGCAACCTCGTGGTCGGCAGCTTCGGGGAGCGCCCGGTGCGCCTGATGGACATCGCTTCGGTGACCGACGGCCCCGGTGAGATCGACAATTACACCTTCATGGGCCTGGGGCCGGCCGCGGTCCAGAAGGGTATCGACGAAGCCTTCGCCGTGGGCTCGGAATATCCCGCGGTGACCATCTCCCTGGCCAAGCGCAAGGGCAGCGACGCCACCCGCGTGGCCAAGGCGATCCAGGAGAAGGTCGAGGCCCTGCGCCCGCGGCTGCTGCCGGACGACGTCCACGTCACCGTCACCCGCGACTACGGCGCCACCGCCCAGGACAAGGCCCACAACCTGATCGGCAACCTGGCCACCGCCATCTTCCTGGCGGTGATCGTGGTCTTCTTCGCCATGGGCTGGCGGGGAGCGACCATCATCTTCCTGTCCATCCCCACCACCTTCTCCCTGACCCTGTTCGTGTACTACATCCAGGGCTACACCCTGAACCGGGTCACGCTGTTCGCCCTGATCCTGGTGACCGGCATCGTCATCGATGCGACCATCATCATCGTCGAGA
>JALUJS010000393.1 GCA_027056825.1 Candidatus Krumholzibacteriia bacterium
GTACCGCATCGGGTACGCCTCCCTCGCAAATCCTTGCGAGCCCCTTTCCTGTCACGCTGTTTCCTCATCCTCGCTACGCTCCTTCATGAATAATCCGGGCTAGGGAATGTAGTTGTGTTCCAGGTTCAACAGGGAATCCCGGTCGTCGAAGAACTCGTTCCACAGCCGGGTCACGGAATAGACGAACCCGACCTGGAGACGCACCTCGTCCTGGCCGTAGAGACCCGCCAGATCTCCCGTCTGGTGGCGGTACTGCACCTGGGTGACAAGATCAAAACCCTCGCCCAGCCGGGTCAGGGCGTTACCGACCAACTGCCATTGCCCGGTATCCCGGATCTGGTCAGGATAGACCTTGAAGCCCCCGGAAAGGGAGAACTGGACGGAGGGTCGCTCGAGCTTGCGGCGCAGGAAACGCAGGGTGCCGAAAACCGAGTAGGACCGGGCCGTGGCCGTATCCCGGTAGCCATGCAGAACACCGTCCCCGTCGAGACCATCGGTGAAGATGGCCTGGAGGCGGAAATCCCAGAAGGAAACCGGATCCGGACGCAGGTTGATGATGGTCGAGGCGATGAAGCTGTTGAGCACCTCGTCCCGGCTGCGGTCGAAGTCATCCTGATCCAGGAAACGGGCCAGCCATGAAACGCCGACCTGCATGAGATGCGGTCGGTTCCAGAGCTGTGTATCGGGTACCCGGTATTGGAAGGTTACGCCGCCCGAGTTCAGACCCACCGCCGGGTCCGCCAGGCCCGACTCGGCGAGATTCTCCCCGTGCAGGGCCAGCCGGTAGCGGTTGGCGAAGATGCGGGTGTATTGCACCAGGTTGCCGAACTGGGTGTCCTCGGTTTCCCTGCCGTCGGAAAAGGGGTTCGGAACATCGGTCAAACCCAGAGCGTCATCATCGCGCAGGGTGGGAAACTCCAGCAGCGAGGTGCCGAGCCGGGTCCGGCCGAGTTCCAGGATGTTCGTGCGGTTCTCCACCTGCATGAAGACATGGTTGAAGTAGACCTGCCCCAGGCTCGAGCCCGCATCCGGGAACTGGAACCCCGTCACGAACCGGCTGCGATAGTCGGAATAGAGCTTTTGACGGAAACCGAGCAGAAGGCTGGAATCCGAGAAATCGGCCACGGCCTCCTCGTCCCCCGCGGACCTGAGGTCGTAGTTCGCCGAAACCACCCCCCGTGACGAGAGCTGGATTTCCGGCACGACCTGCGCTCCGGCAACCGCCGCCAGGCCCAGGATGAGTCCCGCCGCCAACAGGCATTTCTTCATGATACCAAGCATCGGTTTCTCCCCTATTCGTCCAGCGCCACCTTGGGCAGCAGGGACTTCTTCTTCATGTTCTTCATGTTCTTCATGCCGCCGGCGCCCATCTCCCCGACCACTCTTTCCTGCTCCGGGAGATCCTCATAGACCAGGGCCAGCAGATTCCCGCCGGGATACAGGCCGTTGTTCGTAACGCGGCGGGTGTCGTGGTCGTGGAAAGTCCAGATACCCCGGTTGGTACCCTCGATGATGATGTCGTTGGTCTTGCCGGGGCTGAGCCGTACGGTGTTCATCTGCTGCGGCTGCGCCAGGGGGATGCCATCGTTGCACACCAGCCAGAAGTCGTGCCCGTGCAGGTGAAGGTAATGTTCCTCGGTGCCCGCATTGACCAGGCGCACGCGAATCGATTCCCCGGATTTGATGTAGAGGTTGGGCGTGCTCGGATACGAGGCGCCGTTCACGGTGAACCAGTTGGGATCGGGCAGTTCGGATCGGGAACGCCGGTTGGTCACATATGGCGGTTGGTAACCGCCGTCGATGGCCCTCTGCAGATCCTCCTTGGTATCGAACAGCGCGAACCGCTCGCTGTCGAAGCGGCCGTTGGCCATCAGGTAACGCCGTTCCTTCATGCGCTCCAGCATGGAATTGAGTTCGGTGCGCAGGAAGTTCGTGTCATGGGCCGAGTAGACAAGCGTGTACTCCCGGAGGTAGGGGAAGCGCTTGCGGATCGGATCGTCGGGATCCTCAATGATCAGCGCCCCGTACATCCCGGCCTGCATGTGCAACAGCGTACCCCAGTGGCAATGATAGAAATGGGTTCCGTAGGGTTTGGCTTCGAACTCGTAGGTGAAGGTCTGCCCGGGCATGACGGGCATCTGGGTCACATAGGGCACACCATCCATGCGCCAGGGCACATAGAGGCCGTGCCAGTGGATCGTATGGTTGAGCTCGGTGCGGTTCTCGAACTTCACCCGCACCTTGTCGCCCACCTGGACCCGCAATTCGGGACCGGGAACCTGGCCGTTGAAGGCCAGGGTATGGATGCTCATACCCGGCGCCAGCTCCTGGGTGTGGAAGTCGATGAACAGCGAGAACTCCTTCACACCTCCGGCCATCCGGGGTTCAAGGACCTCCGCGAAGCGTTCCTCGTTGGCCTTGCGCGCCGATTCGGCCAGCAGGACGCTGGGCGACAGGGCCGCCGCGGAAATGGCCGCAAGGCTGTAGGTGATGAACTCCCGTCTTTCCATGGTTCTCTCCTATCGGGATTCATTCCTGCCCAGGTGGCGCAAGGCATAGAAGGAAACGAAGATCGCCAGCAGATGAAACGCCAGCACCGGCAGGAAGGTGGTCGCCACGACCGCCCATTCCAGCTTCAGATCGGCTTCGCCGTGGTAGATGTCCGTCATGGCCAGCCGCCCGAAAATGAACGCCACGACCGAAACCAGCCCGAACAAGGCGGTAGCCAACAGCAACCGCTTGGTCTTTTTCATGCCAGGATTCCTTTCGTGTCCGCTACCTGGAACCATCATACCGGTAGTGGCCGGTTATGGGAAACCGGAACAGCACATCCTCCAGCCGGGGGCCGCGGCCGA
>JALUJS010000394.1 GCA_027056825.1 Candidatus Krumholzibacteriia bacterium
TAGTCGCACAGGGGGTTGTAGGCGTAGTTGAAGTCCAGGTCCACCATGCCGTCCTTGTCCACGGTGACGTCCAGGTAGCGGCCGCCCGCGTAGGACTCCTTGCCGGTTGTGGCGTCGTAGAAGGGGATCCAGAGATAATCCCCCCTGGTGGTGTCCGCCGGTCCGAACACCGTCAGGGCGTAGTCCTTGCCGTCATGGTTGAACCTCACCTTGCCGCGGCGCAGGTAGGGCACCTGCTGGCCCTTGCGCTTGGTCAGCATGACCGTGTCGGTCCCGGCCTCCCGGATCAGCGGCGTGCGGAAACGCAGCTGCGGCGCGGGGTAGAAGTAGTTCAGCCCTTCGAAGCCGGCCACGTCCCCGGGCCGCAGGGGTGAACGCTGGGGGTCGGCATACTCCTCGTTGCGGGTGATGCGCATCTCCACCAGGGCGATCTCCCACTTTTCATGGTCCTGCTGGCTCATGGCCACCGGTCCCGGCGCCGGCGGCAGGTTCTCCCGGCCCGCGCATCCGGCGGCCAGGGCCGCGACGATCACCAGCGCCGTCCGCAGACCGGCGGTCCGATCCCTACACAACTTCATTGACGACAGATCCTTTCCTGGGGGCGGGCCTCCGCGGCGGAGGCAGGGTTCGGGTTTCCTTCACCGGCCTTATTGTATACCATATCACCTCGTTGACCCGCATTATTGATTCCCTCGCGATTGCGGAGCCGCCCTTGTCGCTTCCCGGCCGGATCCTCACCAAAGCCGACTCCCCCCGGAGCGATTTCCTGTACGAGGCCGCCATCGTGCTGGCCGCGGTGATCGGCCGTCTGCCGGCCCTGGGCGCGTGGTGGACCCTGGACGACTGGGGACAGCTGGCCCGGGCGGCCGGCGTGCTCGACAAGGCCGCCGGACTGCCGGCGCGTCTGCTCAGCCAACACCTGTGGTGGGATCTCGCCTGGCCTCTGTGGGGACTGGCTCCCCAACCCCAGGCCCTGGTGCGCATCGGCCTGCACGCGTTTGCCGCCTGGATGACCGCGCGCATCGGCCGGCGGGCGGGTCTGTCCCGCGGCGCCTGGTTCCTGGCCGGCCTGCTCTTTGCCGCCTCTCCCCTGGCGTTCACCCCCCTGTACTGGGCTTCGGGCATCCAGGAATTACTGGCGGCATGCTTCGCCCTGCTGGCGGTGGACCGCTGGCTGGCCGGAACCCGCCGCGACCTGGCGGTGGCCGTCCTGGCGGCGGTGCTCTCGGTGCTGGCCAAGGAATCGGGCTTCGGACTGCCGGTGTTCTTCCTGGCCGTCCTGTGGTGGGGCCGGTCCATCGCCCCGGGCGACCGGGCCTTGGCCTGGACCCTGATCCTGTTGACGGGCCTGGTGGTATTGGGCGAGGGCCTGCTGGTGATGGACCACTTCGCCACCGGGCCGGATGATCCCTATGCCCTGGGCGGACCCGCCGTGATGCTGGGCAACCTCGGCACCTTCGGCTGGTGGCTGCTGTCCCCGGGTCCGCTGCTGGCGTCGGGCATCACCTGGGCGATGACCGCCGCCGGGTGGGCCTTCTTCCTGCTCTGGATCCTCTGGGCCGGTTTCCGCATGCCCTTGGGCCGGCCCCTGCCAGCGGCCGCGCTGCTGGCGGCAATGCTGGTGCTCGCTCCCGCGCTGCCCCTGCGGTCCCAGCTTCACCCCTACCTGGCCTACCTGGCCGCCGCGCCCCTGGCCCTGGCCCTGGCCACCCTGGTTCCCCGCGGCCGTCTGGGCGGCCGTTGGGCCCTGGTGCTGGCCCTGCCGGCGCTGCTGTGGGCCCTGGCGGGAATGAAGGTCCGCCTGGAGAGCCGCAATGAGTTGGGCTTCCCCGCCGACCCGGTGGTCAGGGCGACGAGCCTGTCCTGGTCCGCCGCCGGCACCATGCGCGCGGTGGTCGACCAGACGCGCCGGACCGGGGCCGATTCCCTGGTCACCATCGTCCTGTACCAGCCGCCGGCCGGCCAGACGGCCGCCGAGGACGCCTCGCGGTTCGGCGCCGACTGGGTGGACGAGAGCGAACTCTTCCTGGCCTGCGGCGGCCGCTGGGGCCCCGCCCTGATGGCGCCCCCGGGAACCCGCGTGACCTGGAAAAGCGCCCTGACCGACAGCCCCGCCGCCGCCCAGGTCCTGGCGGCCTCGGCCACCGGATTCAAGATCTGGGGCCCCCTGCGCAACGCCCTGTTCTACGCCGCGGTCACCGATGTGGCCCTTGGACACTTCGAGCGGGCCCGCCGCCACCTGGTGGCCGCCGCGGCGGTGAACCCCGAGGTGGCGGGGTTCGTGTTCGACGAGGGGCAGATGATCGTGCCCGTACAACTCGCGGAAAAAAACCTGCAACCATTCATCGACTGGACCGTCCGCAGACTGGACCACGGCAGTTCGGCCCGGGAGATCGGCGGCGTCCAGGATCTCTTCTTCCAGGTGATGAGCGCCTGCACGGGGAAGACTGTCGCCGAGCTGACCGCCGGCAGCCACCTGCTCGCACCGTCGGCCGCCACGCCGGACACCACGGGCCGGCGGCCGCAGTAGCTGCGGGCGACAAGACGAAAGGATGACCATGGATCGGATTCAGAGCCTGCTGGCCCTGCCCATCGGACCCTGGACCTTGGGCCACCTGCTGCTGGCCCTGGTGTTCCTGGCCGCGGGATTCATCCTGCGCCAGGTGCTCAACGGGTTCCTGCGAGGCCGTCTCCGGAAATTGGCGGCCCGCACGGCCACCGAGGCCGACGACCTGGCCCTCGACGCCATGATCAGCCCCCTGGGGCTGCTGCTGCCGGTGATCGGGGTCTACCTGGCCCTGCGGGTCCTGCTGGGGGTTCATCCGGAATGGGTGCAGACCTCGGACCTGGCCTTC
>JALUJS010000395.1 GCA_027056825.1 Candidatus Krumholzibacteriia bacterium
GGCTCCCAGTAGCCCGCGGCCACGCTGGGAGCCTTGCACCAGATCTCCCCGATGACATCCGGAGGGCATTCCTCCAGGGTGGACGGATCGACGATGCGCACGTCGAAGCCGTAGCTGAGCACGCCGGAACTGACCAGCTCGAAGGTATCCTCCCCGGGGGTGTCCCTGCGGACGATGCGGTTCTGCTCCAGGGCGGCCTTGTCCACCAGGGTTGTGTGGAAGGGATGCTTGTAGCTGGTGGCGGTGACGCAGAGGGTGGTCTCGGCCATACCGTAACAGGGCGACAGGGTGCCGGGCCGCAGGCCGTAGGGCGCGAACTTCTCCTGGAAGGCGTACAGGGTCTCCGCTCGCACCGGCTCGGCCCCGTTCCAGGCCATGCGCCAGCTGCTCAGGTCCAGGCCCTCGCATTCCTCGTCCGGAATCATCGCCGTGCACAGTTCGAAAGCGAAGTTGGGCGCGGGCGAGGACTCCACCCTGTAGTTGCTGATGGCGCGCAGCCAGCGCACGGGCTTCTTCAGGAAGGCGGCCGGCGCCATGATCACCGCGTCGGCCCCGAGCACGATGGGCAGGGCCACGCCGGAGATCAGCCCCATGTCGTGGAAGAAGGGGATCCAGACACCCATGTGGGTGTCGGGCGTCATCCCGCCGTGGCGGGCGATGCCGTCCAGGTTGTGCAGGATGTTCCCGTGGGTGACCATGACCCCCTTGGGGGCCTTGGTGGAACCGGAGGTGTACTGCAGCAGGGCGATGCTGTCATGGGTCAGACCGGGATCGGTCCAGGCTTCCGGGTCGAACTCCAGGGTGTCGGTGGCGACGGTCTTCAGGCCCGCCGCTTCCATCTGGCCCGCGGTGACATCGAAGGTCGAACTGGCGGTGAACACCACCGCCGCGTTGCAGTCGGCCACGATGGCCTCGATGCGCTTGTCCACGCGGCGGGAACGGGGCGGAAAGGCCGGTACGGCGATGGCCCCGCCGTACATGCAGCCGTAGAAGGCGCGGATGAAGTCCAGCCCCGGCGGGTGCATCAGGAGGATCGTCCGGCCCGCCAGGCCCTGGTCCTGGATCCAGGCGCCGATGCGCCGGGCGTCCTCGTCCAGCGAGGCGAAGGTCAGGCGGTCCGCCTCCTCCTCACCCTCGGCCAGGTAGATGTGGCAGGTCTTGTCGCCCTGCTTCCGGGCCCAGAACCGCAGGGCCCACAGGACGCTGGGACAGGTGTTGTAGAAATCGGGATTGTTGCAGTCCCCCCCGAAGGGTCCCTCGCATGTACCGCTCATGAACCGGATGCCTCCCCGACGGGCGGCGCATACGCCGCCCGGTCAATTCTCCCCCCCCGCGGCGCGGGAACAAATGCCGGCTGTCAGTCCCCGACCAGAATGAAATCCACGTTGTCCTGCCCGGCGGCCGCGGCCTCGTCCCGGAATCCGGCCAGGCGGTCCTCGGTGAACAGCCCGGCCTTGACCGCGCAGATAAAGCCCTGCCGGGTGTCTCCCCGCAGGCGGTCCCACGGCGAGGCGGCCGTGTCCAGGCGCAGGTGGATGCCGCCGTCACACCCGGCAGACCCGTCCCGGGTGAAGGTGACCATGTCGGCCAGCCGGGGATCGATCCCCGGCTCCTCCACGTTGTCGGGCAGCCGGCACACCACCGGCTTGCCCTCCAGGGCCAGGGCGGCGCACAGGGTCACCGCGGCGTCCAGGCCGACGGCCGGCCCGCCGAAAGCGACGATATCCACCGGCGCCTCGGGGGTGGTTCCCCGGCCGGCCAGGCGGTGGACCAGGTCGGGAATCCGGTTGGTCAGGAAGTCGAACTTGCCCAGGAAGCGCAGCGGCCTGCCGCGGGCCTGGGCGCTCATGGCGGGCGTAACCAGGGCCAGCGCCCTCTGGCCAGCCACCTTGAAGAGGTCCGGGAAGGTCTTGACCGTCTCGGATGTGGAATCGATGGCGATGAGGACGAAGGTCGCCATGAAGATTCCCGCGATGAAGGCCAGAATGGTGTAGATCAGCACCATGGGCGAGCTGGGGTACTTGGGCGGCACCGCCGGATCGATCTCCTGGACCTCCTTGAGCGAATCGTAGGAGGCGAGGTACACGTCCAGCTTGCGGTCCACCAGGTCCTGCAGGTGGGCTTCGGCGTTCTCCCGCTTGGTGGCCAGCTTGCGCAGGGGCTCTTCCTTGACGGCCAGCTCCTCCAGCCGGCCCGTCAGATCCGCGATGTTCGCTTTGCGGACCTCGATGCCCCTGGTCAGGACGTCCCGCTGGACCTGCTCCATGGCCAGGTCCTCGTCCAGCTGGGACAGCACGTCCTGCTTGGTGATGCTCCCGGCCTGCTCCCGCAGGGACTGCACCCGGGTCTCGAGCTGAGCCAGCTGGACCTGGGCCGCGCTCAGGGCGGCCTGCTCGGCGTCGAGGGAGGTCTGCAGGAAGGCCTTCTGCTCCTCGATGGACAGGATGCCCAGCTTCTTGCCCAGCTCGATCTCCTCGTTCACGAGGCTGTCCACCACGGCCTCCCGCCGGGCGATCTCCTCGTTCAGGAATTTCTCCAGTTCGGACCCGGCCATGGAGAAGTGCTTGGCGATCTCCTCCTGGTAGGAGCGCGCAATGGCGTTGGCCGCCCGGGCGGCCAGCTTGGCGCTGGGCAGGCTGACGGAGATCTGCATCACGAACGATCCCTCGACCACCTCGATGTCCAGTCCCCGGCGCAGCTTGTTGAGGTTGGTCTCGTAGGCCGTCAGCGGGATGTACTTCCCGTAGTTGAGCATGTTGTACGTCCAGTAGTAGACATACTTGAGCGCGTTGGCCGCGTCGGCCATGACCGCCTGCAGGCCCGTGGGCTTGGGCTGTTCGGACATCT
>JALUJS010000396.1 GCA_027056825.1 Candidatus Krumholzibacteriia bacterium
TCGGGGCCTACGACAATCCGCCCAAGATCTCCCGCGCACCGGACGGGACCATGACGGGGTTCTGGTCCGAGCTGGTGGAGGATCTGGCCGCAAGATCCAACCTGGAAATCCAATGGGTGTGGGGGTCCTGGGAGGAATGCCTGGATTATCTGGAGACCGGCCGCATCGACGTGATGGTCGATATGGGCTATTCCGAGGACCGCGCCCGGCGCTTCGATTTTTCCGACGAGACCGTGATGGTGAGCTGGTCCCGCCTGTACGTGCGGGCCGGAGATCATCGCATCAAGGCCCTGCCCGACCTGGAGGGCATGCGCATCGGGTCCCTGCGCGGGGGGATCAACACCGACGGGCCCGGTGGCATCCGGGAACTCGTGCGGAGGTTCGCCCTGCACTGCAGGATCATCGAATATCCCGACTGGGAATCCGTGTTCCGGGACCTGGAACGCGGGAAACTCGACGCGGGGGTGGCCAACCGCGACTTCGGGACGCTGCGGGCCGGGGATTTCAAGGTCCGGCAGACCGCGATCATCTTCCAGCCCATCAGGCTGACCTTCGCCTTCAGCCCGCGCTCGCCCCTCATGCCCGGCCTGAAGGAGAAGACGGACCGGATCCTCGCGGAGCTGAAGGACGATCCCGAATCGGAATACTACAAACTGCTGGCGAAGTACTTCGAGTCGGGGGTGACCGAACGCCGGGTGACCCCGGAGTGGGTCGCCCCGGTCCTGCGGGCCGCGGCCCTGGTCATCCTGGTGGTCCTGGCCGCCTTCGTGGTGGCGCGGCTGGAGATCCGGCGGGGCCGGCGCAAGTTGGAGAACGCCCGCAGGGAGCTGGCGGCCAGCGAGGCCCGCTACAAGGAGATCTTCGATTCCACCGGCGACGCCATCTTCATCCACGACATCGAGACCGGCCGCCTGGTGGACGTCAACCGGGCCATGCTGGAGATGTACAAGTGCACGCGCGAGGAGGCCCTGACCACCGAGCCGGGCCGTTTCAGTTCCGGCGTTCCTCCCTACACGAAGGAGGAGGCGGTGAAGAAGATCCGGGCGGCCACCCAGGAACCGCAGATCTTCGAGTGGCAGGCGCGGGATCTGGAAGGGCGGGTATTCTGGGTGGAGGTGTTCCTGCGCCCGGCGGAGTTCGGCGGCGGCCGCTGGATCATCGCCTCGGTGCGAGACATCGATGACCGCAAGCGCATGGAGGGTGAACTGCTCAAGGCCGCCAAGCTCCATTCCCTGGGCGTGTTGGCCGGGGGCATCGCCCACGACTTCAACAACATGTTGACCGCGGTGATGGGCAACGCGAGCCTGGCCATGGACGACCTGCCCGACGACAGTCCCGTGCAGCCCATGCTGCGGGACATCGAGAAGGCCTCCCAGCGCGCCCGCAAGCTGACCCAGCAGCTGCTGACCTTCGCCAAGGGCGGGGATCCGGTGCGGGAAGTCATCCGCCCTGAGGAAGTGGTCAGAGAGGCGGCCGACTTCGTTCTGCGCGGCAGCGGCACGGCCTGCACCTACGAATTCGATCCCGACCTCTGGGCGGCGGAGGTGGATCCGGGCCAGATCGGACAGGTGGTTCAGAACCTGGTGCTCAATTCCCGGCAGGCCATGGGGGACGGGGGCCGCATCCGCATTACCGGCTCCAACCTGGTCAGCGGCGGCCGGCACTGGGTCCGCCTGACCGTATGTGACGAGGGCCCCGGATTCTCGCCGCAGGATCTGGAGCATGCCTGCGACCCCTACTACACGACCAAGGCCGACGGCAACGGATTGGGACTCTCCATCTGCCACTCCATCATCATCCGCCACGGCGGCCGGATGGTGCTCGAGTCGCCGGCCGGCGGCGGCGCCTGCGTGGTCTGCGACCTGCCGGCGGCGCCGGACGCCAGGCCCCGGGGGGGCGTCGGGGAGGACGGAGTGGGTGAGCTGGAGGGGTCGGTGCTGGTGATGGACGACGACACCCACGTGCGCGATATGGCCGTGCGCATGCTGCAGTCCTTCGGTTGTCGCGTGGCCGAGGCCGTCAACGGCAACGAGGCGGTGGAGGCCTACGCCCGCGCCCTGGAGTCCGGCGGGCCCTACGCCGCGGTGCTCATGGACCTGACCATTCCCGGCGGGATGGGAGGCAAGGAAGCGGCGCAGCGCATCCTGGCCCTGGATCCGGACGCGCGTCTCATCGTCTCCAGCGGTTATTCCAATGATCCGGTGCTGGCCAACTACCGGGACTTCGGCTACTGCGCGGTGGTGGCCAAGCCCTACCGCCTGGCCGAGCTCAACGCCGCCCTGAAGATCGCGCTTTCGCGCGGGGGGGAGTCCTGACCCGGGAGGATCAACGGCCTCCCACCTCGTAGCCGCGGTTGCACACCGGGCAGATGTCCCACACGCTGCGGCCGGTGGTCAGGATGGGAATGAAGAAGAGGGTCAGGCGGTTGGAAAGCTCCACGCGGCGCCAGACGGTGGTGTTGTGGCAGTGGGAGCAGGTCCGTTCATCCACCGGACCGAGATCGCGGCTATGCTTGGCCCACCCGATGATGAAGAACATGCCTACCGCCCCGGAATCACGTACCACAGCACGCACAGGTAATGGAACAGGGTCCCCAACATGACCAGCAGATGCCACACCGCGTGGTGGTAATGGAACCCCCGCCAGGCGTAGAAGACCGCCCCGCCGGTGTAGCACACCCCGCCCGCGGCCAGCAACCCCAGGGCCGGTCCGGGCAGGGCCGCCATCAGGGGCTTGACCGCCAGCACGATGAGCCAGCCCAGCAGCAGGTAGAACAGCAGGGAAAGTTTCTTCGACGGGCGCTTCAGGACCACCTCGTACAGGATGCCGAGGATGG
>JALUJS010000397.1 GCA_027056825.1 Candidatus Krumholzibacteriia bacterium
TTTCTGGCAGTCATGAGGTCAGGGGTTCGATCCCCCTTGGCTCCACCAACTAAATAGCGAAGACGCAGGGAGTTGTGCCGATGGTACTGCCCTGCGTTTTTCTTGGGACCCGGTTTTCTTTGGCCGGGTATCAGCCGATGGCCTCCTGGATCATGGCCAGGATCTCGTCCTCCACGTGGCGGGCGGCCTCCTTGAGAACCTCGTCGTCCTCGTTCCCGAAGACCCCGATCAGTTCGCTCGGCAGCAGAGTGCCCACCTTGGTCCTGCCGTTCTCGGTGAAGACCGTGATTCGGCAGGGCAGGGCCAGGGAGATGCGCATGTCCTGTCCCAGGACCGCGTCGGCGAAGCGCGGATTGCAGATCTCCAGGATCGTGCAGGTTTCGGGGAAGTCGATGCCCTTGTTGCGCATGGTGGTCTGGAGGTCGTGGATGTGCAGGACGCCGAACTTGTGTCTCTCCACGGCTGCGGTCAGGTCCTGCACCAGCAGGTGGATGTCCTTGTCGGAGTTCTGGATGTGGATCATGGCTTGTTCTCCTTATTCCTGGTGTTCGGAAGCCGTCTCGGCCTCCAGGGAGGTGATCTTCAGGGTGCCCCGGCCGGAATAGTAGATTCCGACCCGGCCCGGTTCGTCAGAGGGGGCGTGGCCGTGGACGATCATGTCCCCGTCCACCAGCCCCTTGAAGTGCCCCTGGGCGGCGGTCACGCGCAGGGAGGTCGGTTCGGCGGGAAAGACCATGGAGGTGGATTTCAGGATTTTCTCGTCCTCCGGGGTGCGCTGCACAAGTTGCGCCTTGTTGGCCGCCGTCAGCAGGAAGCCTTCCCAGCGATCCACGGCGTGGGCGTGGTGGATGACGGCAAGGTCACCGCGGAAAGCGGCCGGGTCGATTACGGTGGTGACGGCAACGTCATCGTAAATGTCCGGCAGCAGGATCAGGCCCGCGCCGTCGACAGCGAAGACTGTCGGCGAGGATCCGCCGGGAACCCAGTCCTGGATCGGGGCGGGAGTCACCGGGGCGGCCGGGGTCTCTTGCGATGTGACCGCGGTCTCCGGTGCGGGTCCGGGCGTTTCCTGTGACACCTGCACGGCCAGCCCGTGGTTGTAGACCAGGCCGCCGCCCAGGTCGGCCGTTACGGCCAGGAAGCCGGAGGCCAGCACCAGGATCAGGAAGGCGCTCAGGGATGTGCGCCGGGACGGACCCTGGGCGCGGCCCTGCGCGTAGTTGTGGATGACGCCCAGGACGGCGGCCGCGACCAGCAGCAGCACCGTGACGCCGGCCAGGTCGGCGTGCCGGGACAATTGCTTCTCCGCGGCCATGGAAATGGCGCCGACCGAGCCGGCCGCCTGCTTGCCGGCCAGCCAGGCGGCTGCGCCGCCTGCGGCAGCCAGGATGCTCAGGGCCGTTGCGGACCATTCCAGACGCTCGCGTCGGCCCGTGAACAACAGTACGAACCGGAACAACAGCGCGGTCAGGGCCAGGGCGATGGGGAAGTGGACCACCAACGGGTGCAGGTTGGGTATGTTGGGCAAAACCGGCATGATCAGACCTCCAGGCGGCGCAGCCGCAGGGCGTTGGTGATGACCGATACGGAGCTGAAGCTCATGGCCGCCGCGGCGATCATGGGCGAAAGGAGCAGTCCCCATACCGGGTAGAAGATGCCGGTGGCCAGCAGGACCCCCACGGCGTTGTAGGCGAAGGCCCAGAACAGGTTCTGGTGGATGTTGGCCATGGTGGCCCGGGACAGGCGGCGGGCCTTGACGATGCCCCGCAGGTCACCCTTGATCAGGGTGACGCCGGCGCTCTCCATGGCCACATCGGTGCCGGTGCCCATGGCGATGCCCACCTGGGCGCGGGCCAGGGCCGGGGCGTCGTTGATGCCGTCGCCGGCCATGGCCACCACGCGGCCCTCGGACTGCAGCCTGGCCACCTCCTCGGCCTTCTGGTCGGGCAACACGTCGGCGATGACCTTGTCGATGCCGAGCTTGGCGGCCACCGCGGCGGCGGTGACGGAGCTGTCCCCGGTGAGCATGACCACGGTCAGGCCCTCGTCGTGCAACGCTGCGATGGCGTCGGGCGTCGAACCCTTGATGGGGTCGACCACCGAGACGAGCCCGGCCGCGGAACCGTCGACGGCCACGAGCATGACGGTCTCGCCGCGGCTGCGCATGTCGTCGGCCCGGGCTGTGAGATCCGAGTCGTCGATGCCCAGTTCAGCCAGCAGCTTCCGGTTGCCGATGGCCACCCGCCGGCCGTCCACGATTCCGGTGACGCCCTTGCCGGTGTGGGAGGAGAAATCCTCCACCGGGAGCGTGGTCAGCCCCTTCTGCTTCAAGCCCTCGACGATCGCCTCGGCCAAGGGGTGCTCGCTGGCCAGTTCCAGGCTGGCGGTCAGGCGCAGCAACTCGTCGCCCGACATTTCCGTCACCGGTTCGGTGGCCGCCAGTTCCGGTCTGCCCGCCGTAAGGGTGCCGGTCTTGTCCACCACGAGGGTGTCCACCTTGCGCATGATCTCGATGGCCTCGGCGTCACGGAACAGCACGCCCGCCGTGGCGCCCTTGCCGCTGGCGACCATGATGGACATGGGCGTGGCCAGGCCGAGGGCGCAGGGGCAGGCGATGATCAGGACCGCCACTGCGTTGACCAGGGCGTAGGCCATGCGCGGATCCGGTCCCCAGATGTTCCAGGCGATGAACGTCAGGACGGCGATGCCGATGACCGCAGGCACGAAATACCCGGCCACGGTGTCGGCCACCTTCTGGATGGGCGCCCGGCTGCGCTGGGCCTCGGCCACCATCTGCACGATCCTGGCCAGCAGCGTGTCGGCGCCGATCTTCTCGGCCCGGATGACCAGGGAGCCGGTGCGGTTGACGGTGGCGCCGACGACCTTGTCGCCCACGGTCTTCTCAGCCGGCAGGGGTTCGCCGGTGATCATGGCCTCGTCGATGGAACTGGTGCCCTCCACGACTTCTCCGTCCACCGGAACCTTCTCGCCGGGCCGGACGCGCACCAGGTCGCCGACCTTGATTTCCACGATGTCGATGTCCCGTTCCTCGCCCTCGGGGGTAATCAGGCGCGCCCGCTTGGGGGCCAGATCCAGCAGGCCCTTGATGGCCGCTCCGGTCTGGCTGCGGGCCTTGAGTTCCAGCACCTGGCCCAGCAGGACCAGCGTGACGATCACGGCCGCCGCCTCGAAGTAGACCGAAACGGTACCGGCTTCGGTGCGGAACGAGTCGGGAAAGATGCCCGGCAGCAGGGCTGCGGTCACGCTGTACACGTAGGTCACCGCCGTGCCCAGGCCGATGAGGGTGAACATGTTCAGGGCCCGGTTGCGGACCGACTGGACGGCGCGCACGAAGAAGGGCCAGCCGCCCCAGAGGATGACCGGAGTGGACAGCACGAGCTGGATCAGGATCACCGCCTGGCGCGAAAGGCCGAGGTTTTCCAGGCGTCCGGCGCCCAACTCGCTCATGGCCAGCAGGAAGACGGGGATCGTCAGGACGGTGCTGATCCGGAATCGCTTCAACATGTCCCGGTATTCGGAGTCGTCAGGGGCGTCGTCCCCGCCACCTGGGGCAATCACCAGCTCAAGGGCCATCCCGCACTTGGGGCAGGTTCCCGGGTCGGGACTTTCGATTTCCGGGTGCATGGGGCAGGTGTATGTCGACATGGGTTTCTCCCAGGTAGGAGGTAAAGGTTCACCCCTGGGTAGCAAAGGCCGTGCCGTGTGTTAACCTGGTGCTTTGTAATAGGTTGAGGGAATCTCCCGGAGAGCCGTGAACAATAGTCTTCAGGGTTCGGTTCATGAAATGGAGATTATTCTCGAACCCTAGAATAGCCACGGCCGGAAGGGTTATTCCGGCCGTGTCAATTTGTGATGAATGGTGGTCCGGGATTCTAGTGGCCGCCGCCACCGCCCATGCCGCCGCCGTCGCCCATGCCGCCGTCGCCGCCCATGCCGCCGTCGCCGCCCATGCCGCCGTCGCCGCCCATGCCATCATGGTCGTGGTCACCGTCACCGCCCATCATGCCGCCGTCATGGCCGGGACCGCTCATGCCCATGTTGTCCATGGGGTTGCAACCTCCGGGACCCATCATGTCGGCCGGTCCCATCCAACCGCCCTCCATCATGTGCTCGGTCATCTCGTCCCAGCTCATGCCCTCCCGGACCCAGTTCTGCATGTTGGACATCATGCGCTCATGCATCTGTGCATCCATGGTTCCACCCATGGCCATCATGCCCATGGTGCGCATCTGGGCGGAGGAATAACCGTTCATGAGGGCATCGCCGGCCATGGCCATGGCCTGTTCGTGGTCCATACCACCGGCCATGAAACGCGCGGCGGCCTGGTTGGCGGCAACGAACTCGTCCATGGTGCAGCCGCCGTCCCGGGCGCGCATGCGCGCATGCTCTTCCATGCGCTGGAGGTCCTGTTCACCGATTCCGTCCCAGAGACACCGCGCCAGGTCCGAGGTGGCCTGATCCATGGGCATTCCTTCCGGGGGACCGGCCACACCGTGCTCCATGGCCTGCATCATGTGCATGTGTGCGGTCTCGAGGTTCACCTCAACCTGATCCAGCACCTGCATCATGCGTCCGTCCGGAATCCCCTTCATGCGACCCTCGGCGATCTTGTCGATCATGGGGCCGGTGGGCAGGTCGCGATCGGCGGCCGTCAGGACCCGTTCCTGCATGGCCAGCAGGCCGGCCGCCTGGTCGGGATCCAGTTCGGCCATGGGGAAAAGGGTGTGGATCCGGTTCATGTCCATGCCGCTGGAAAGACACCGGTCCAGGTTGGCGCGCATCTGTTCGCGCTGGGCAGCATCCAGTCCGTGATAGCCGTCGATGGTCTGCTCCATCATGGTCTTCATGTCGGTGGCCTCGGCGGCGCCGTCGTGCATCTGGGCGCCGGCGAGCGAAGCGGTGAGCATCAGGCTCAACAGGATGGTCAGGGTGCGGGTCATGGCCGATCTCCTTGATGTTCAGGTTCCAGGTTCCAACTCGGGTCTCATTGATGAGACGGTCCGATACCTGTCCGGTTACCGTTTGAGCGGGAGAATCTCAAGAATTCCGTTGCGCCCCCCGAATCCGTCGTCGGTGGTGCGGTGCGCTTCCGGCGGGGTGACGGGCTTGCCGTCCACCAGGTAGATGTACTCGTGGGTTCCGGGCCTGATCCGCACCCGCGCCTCCCACCAGCCGTCCGCGGTCTTCCGCAGGGGCAGTGCGTCGGGATCCCAGCCGTTGAAGGTCCCGGATACCGACACCCGGCCGGCGTCGGGAGCATGGAGGCGGAAGAGGATCAGGTCCGGATCCGCCGTCGATGCAGCAGGGCCCAAGCCGTTGGTGCGCCGGGGCGACAGGGACTGCGGCCTGTCGCCGCCCCACAGCACGGTCACCGCCAGGGAGAAGCGGTCGGTCTTCTGGTCCCCGCCCTGGGGATAGGTATAGGAGGAGTGGGCATAGCGGGCGTCCAGCCTGTATTTCCGGGAAATCGTCCGGTTGATGCCCAGACCGATCCGGTCGTAGCTGTCGGTGTCCGCACCGGGCAGGCGGTTGTCGAAGGTCCTGGCCTGGTGGATGTAGCCGGCGGTGAACCGGAGGTCGCCGCCCAGGGGAAAATCGAGATCCCCGCTGGCGGACCACGAGGTGGAATCGAAGTCCGGATCGGCGGCGGAGGTGGATTTTTCGGTCATACGACCCCACAGGAAGATGCCGGGGCCCACCTGCCAGCCGAGCAACAGCGCGGCGCCGATCTGGTCTTCGGTGTAGGCGTCGGTCTGCAGGTCCGGCTGTGTTACGGCCACGTTGGGGTACCGCCGGCCCTGGTAGAAGACGGAGGCCTCGGTCAGCCAGTCGGGTCTGCGGAAGCCCAGGCCCGCTTCCAGGTTGCCGCCGAGGCGGCGGAAGGCGGGCCCGGCCGAATCGTTGAAGTAGTCCCCGCCGGCGGACAGCCTGGGCTGCAGGGAGGAATTTCCGCGGAAGCGGACCTCGCTGCGCAGGGAGACCGCGGCCAGGGTGCGCCCAGCGTCATTGAAGAAGCGTTCCAGGGAATTCCTGTTCAGGATCCTCAGCCGCGAGGTGCGCGACAGGGCGTGGGAATAGCTGAATCCGGCAGCCGTGTTCATGAAGGATCCGCCCGGCACTACCGTGGGGTTGAAATCCGGGTCCAGGATCAGGTCGTTCTCGTTGCCGGCGCCCACGGTCAGCCAGGGCCGCAGGACGTTCCCGGCCGTGTCCGCCATCGCCGGAGGGGCGGCCAGGAGCAGGGCTAGGGACATGAAAAGGAGGAGGGCGGCTACAGGCAGGGACCGTGGGCTGGGCTCAGATCCCGAGTTCAAGTACGGCATTGCGTCTCCCGAATCCGTCATCGCGGGTGGTCGGCGCCAGGGGGTCGGTGACCCACCTGGTGTCGTTGATTACGAACATGTAGTCATACTCTCCGGCCGGCAGCAGGAGATCCGCGACCCAGTAGCCGTTTTCCAGGCGCATGGGGGAGCGGGTGTAGTCCCATCCGTTGAAGGATCCGGCGACACCGACCTTATGGACGTCGGGATCCCGGGCGAGGTAGGCCAGGCGGACGAGCCGCATGGAATCCATGGGATAACGGGATGGGGACCGGTCCGAGGCCTGGAGGACCGCGGCGCTGGAACCGGAGCGTCCGGCCGGAACCAGGCCGGTGGGGTTGGGGGCGCCGGGCAGGCCCCGGGAAAGGAAGAAACCCAGCCCGAGGGCCAGCACCCAGGAAGCGGCGACAAGCAGAGGACGGGACCAGGGCGATGTCGGTCGTGATGGTGGGGTTGCCGCGCGCCTGGCCCCGCCCTCGAGGGCAATCCTGTCCATGACACCATCGGCGAAGGTCGCCGGAACGTCGGGGGCGGGCGCCTGGCCCGCAATCCGCAGCATGTCCTCGGCAGCCGCCAACTCGGCCGCGAATTCGGGATCTTCCTGCATGGTCCGCAGAAAGACGTCCACTTCCCGGTCGTCGAGTTCGCCGTCGAGATACCTGCGGATCAGATCCTCGTTCATGTCCCTTCCTTCTCCCGTGGTGTCAACTGCCGCTATCGGTCGCCGAAGGGGGGGCCAGGACGCCCCTGGCCTTGAGTTTCTCCTGCAACCTGCGCCGAGCCCGGTGGGCCCTGACCTTGAGGGAACCGGGGGTGTCGCCTGTCATCCGCGCGATCTCCTCGTAGTCGAGCCCTTCGATGTGTTTCAACGTGAAGACCTCACGGAATTCCTGCGGCAGATCGGCCAGGGCCGCCTGGAGAATTTCCCATTCCTGGCGCCTGGCCGTCTCCCGCAAAGGGTTACGCCCATCCTCCGGCTCCCGGTCACCCGTCTGGCGCCGGTTGAGGTCTTCCAGGGAGATGATTCCCTTGCGGTCCAGCAACTGGCGGCGGCGGTGCCGGTCCCGGGCCAGGTTCACCCCGATCTGCAGCAGCCAGGTGCTGAACTTCGCCTCGCGCCGGTAGCCTGCGAGATTCGTGTAGGCCTTGACGAAGGTGTCCTGGGCCGCTTCGAGAGCCTCGTCGGGATCGGCCAGGATCCTGGTCAGCACTCCTACCAGCATCTGCTGGTGACGCTGCACGAGTTCCCGGAAGGCTTCGGTATCTCCGGCGACGACAGCGGCTACGATCCGTTCGTCAGCCAGTGTTGCCGAAGCCTTCCGGCCCGCACCCATGAGACGTTCCGGTCCTGGCGGGGTTACAGGATTCATGGAAATTACTTGCTCACGATCTTTCCGCAGCGGAGCATCTTGGACCCGTAGTAGGGGTTGTTGATCTTCTTGCCGTTCTGCATCCAGTTGTGCTTGGCCATGGGGCAGTAGGCGACGTTGGGTTTCTCGTCGCCGGGGATCATGTTCCGGTACGTGATCAGGTTCTCGCTCAGGGGGGCGAAGGCCTTGCGCGCGGAATCGAGATCCTTGGCCGCTGCCAGGGCCTTGGCGCTGGCGGCCAGCTCGGGCATCAGCTTGCTGCAGGCCGGTCCGTCCTTCTTGGCAACGCCGGCAGCATGGAGGTCGAATTTCTTCTGCAGACCCTCGGCGGTCGCGGCGATGGCCAGGGCGTTCGCCTTGACGCCATCCAGGGAATCGGTGGCCAGGGAGGTCTGGATGGCCAGGTAGGCCTCGGTCATGCTCTCGAAGGCGCTCTCCTTGTGGTCCTCGTGAGCCAGGACGGGCAGTGCGAAAACGGCGGCCAGGGCCACGGTCAACAGGGAAATCTTCAGCTTCTTCATCGTTCACTCCTTGTGTTGGTCCGCACGCGGCGGCTTGATTGTCTGCCCCGGAACAGCAAGTCGCGGGCCAGTCGGAACCCAAGGAAAACAAAGGAGTTGAGAACAGAGGGGGGATTCGTGGAGATTATTCTTCAAGACTATTGTGCGGCCCGGGGAAAGTGTTCGCTTTCCCCGGGCCCCGGTCGTCAGACAGCCTCCGTGCCGGTTTCGCCCGTGCTGATCCGCACGGCGTGGGAAATCTTCCCGACGTAGATCTTGCCGTCGCCCTTCAGGCCGGTATGGGCCGCGTCGGCGATGGTGCGCACCACCTCGTCGGCGATCTCGTCCCGGCAGACGATCTCCAGCTTCAGCGACTTGCGATAGCCGAGCAGGTCCTCGCCGGCGTTGTCGGCGGCATGGTGCCAGCCGGTGCCGAAACCCCGGCATTCGACGATGCTGATACCGGTCAATCCGTCCACGGTGCGCAGACCGGATGTGACGTCCGCCAGCTTGTGGGGTTTGATGTAGGCCTTGATCTCCTTCATGGCCGTATCCTTTCGTTTCAGGCTTCGCGCTGGACGCGGATGGCAAACCACTTGTAGAACGCCGGAATGACCAGCAGGGTCAGGATTGTCGAGGTCACCAGTCCGCCCACCACAACGGTGGCCAGCGGGCGTTGTACTTCGCTGCCGGTGCCGGTGGCAAAAAGCAGCGGAATGAGCCCCAGCGCAGTGGTCAGTGCAGTCATCAGAACCGGTCGTAATCGTAACAGGGCGCCTTTAATCGATGCGCGGTCAATGGGGTG
>JALUJS010000398.1 GCA_027056825.1 Candidatus Krumholzibacteriia bacterium
ACTATAGCCCCGCCCCACACCAGGGCTCCCATCTCCCGAAAGTCATTTCCCCACAAGGCCGTCTGACGGGCAGGGCTGAGAACGGTCGACAGCGCGATGATGAGGAGGGCCAGAAGCGGCAATGCCTCGGCAATCGTCCTGGGGCGACGGCTGACAAGACTGGGGTAGGCAAGGGCCCATCCGGCTCCCAAAATCAGCACGATGGCCTTGCCGCCCTGGAAAGGCGCAATGCTTTCGGGAAGGACGATCACCCATGCAGCCAACAGCGCAATCAGTATTCCCCTCACGGTGTTCCCTTTGTGCCGTAGCAGCCCTATAGGAAGGGGGCATGTGCATGCGCCCTCTCCCGTAGGGTGTTTGCATGCGCCAACGCGTGACGCGCCATTGTAACGCGACGGGCCCGGTCGAGCAACAGGGAGAGCAGCGCGTCGATTAGCGCCCGTTTGGAATCATCGAACACCAACAGCCCCGTGCACCCGTGCACCACGGCCTCGGGCGTCCCGCCGTTCATGCTGGCCACTGCCGGAAGCCCGCAGGCCGCGGCTTCGACAAACACGAGCCCAAAGCCCTCCACTTCGCCCGAACCGGGGGTGGGCACAAGGACGAACACATCCGCGGCCCGATACCACGCGACCAGGGCCTCATCCTCCACCGCACCGACCCAGCGAACGTGTGCCTGAACCCCCAACGAGGCCGCGAGGCTCTCCCATGCCGGGCGCGCGGGCCCTTCCCCCACGACGACGTACACGAGGTCGGGTATGTGCTGCACGAGGTCGGGCAGTACCCGGAGGACGCGATCCACGCCCTTGCGAGGCTCTAACCGCGCCACTGTCAGAAGGACTGGCGCGTCCGCGGGCAACCCCACAGCAGCCCGGGCCTCGGATTGTATCCCTGGAGAAAACTGCGGGCCCGGCCATGGATGGACAACCCGCACCTTTTCCCCGGAAGCCCAGGGACGCACCAGGGCCGCGGTGTAACGGCTCACCGTGTGCACTCGGTCGGCATGGCGCAGTACGGGCGCGAGGAACGCGCGTCCCAGTGGGTGCATGGCCGGCTTGAGGATTTCGTCCCCAAACGCCCATACCCTGTAGGGTAGGCCCAGATGTGTGCGGGCCCACAATCCAACCAGCCCAAAGGGAAGGGCCTGGCCGACCTCCACCACGTCTATCGGGTAATGCCTTCGCGCGTGGTGTAGGGCGGCAAAGGCCCAAAACGTTTGCCAAACCCGCCGCCAGCCGGGAAGTCCCGTGGGGCCACCGGGCCAGCGCCAGATGGGGAAGGGCTGGGCGCGATCCCACGCGTCGCTGCGTCCCCGGCCGGGCGCGGCCACGATCATCTCTTGCGGAGAGAGTAAGCAGCGTTGGTACAGGTAGCGCTGCATACCCCCACGTTGCGGGGGGAATCCGAGCGCAATCAGCAGGCGCATTGCTTCAAATCTCCAAGTAAACCTCTTCGTGGGCGCGCACCGCGCGTTCCAATGAGAACGCAGCGCGCACGCGCGGCGCGTCTTGATGGGCTCGGGCTCGCCACTCTCGCGCGTGCGCCAGTCCGGCGGACATGGCGCGCGCCCAGGCCGCCGGTTCGAGCCTTTCAGCCCACAAGATCCCCGCCATGGTGGAGAGATCCCGTAGCCCGCCCACGGGCGCGGCAATGACGGGAGTCCCTAATCCCAACGCTTCGATGACGGCCAATCCCAGTGTTTCCGCGCGCGTGGGGTTGACGACGAAGGTGCTGTGTCGGATGAACGCGGCCACGTCTTCTCGCCAGCCCCAGAAGCACACGCGCGAGGCCACGCCCAATTGAGATGCCAGAGCCTCCCAGACACGGCGCGCTGGCCCGTCCCCCAGGAACCACAGTCGCGCTCGCGGTTGCTCCGTCAACAAGCGGGCAAACGCCTTGAGCAAAAGATCGCCACCTCGTTCCGGGCTGCATCGTCCCACAAAGGAAAAGATGGGGCCGCCGCTTGCATCACTTTGGGCAGAAGAAGGGAGCGGCCGCCTCGCCTCATCCATGAGGCGTGTCCAGTTGGGGGCCGGGGCAATCACCCGCACGCGAGGGGAGGCTATCCCCGCACGTTGGAGTTCGTCTGCTTGATGCGCGGATGGCGCGATGACGAGCGGGAGATGCCGCAACACGAGGAGGGTGAGCCGCTTGTGCAGCCGCTGGCGCCGGTTCATCTCGGTAAACCCGTGCGCTGTGGCGATGTGATAGCGCGGCCGGGCAAGGGCCGTCAGCACATCGCTCTTGTAGTCGTGGGTGTGAACAATTGGGGGCGGCGGGGTGCGGGTGAGGTATGAGTACAGCGCCAACAACGGGCGCGGATCCCAGAGTCCCCGATCGAGGATGGAGAAAGCCCGTAGGCCACGCGCGCGTGCCAGTCGCTCCGCCGGGTGTCGCGCGCCCCTTCCCGATGGGCGGTACAGAAACACCAGAGCCACCTGCCAACCCTTTTCCGCAAGGTAGGTTGCCAAATCCAGCAGAAACCGCTCGATGCCGCCCACATGTGCGGACGACCGAACGAGAACCAGAGGGCGCTTCATGCGCTTACCGCCTCCCGAACGCGCACCATTGCAGGACCCGCGCTTGCACACCAAGGTGATGCCGGTCTCGCCGTAGGCCCCAGTACAGGAGTTTTGCAACCGCCAATGTCCCAATCATGAGCCGGTAGGCGAATGCGTACGCCCGGCCATGGTGTTTGCGAAAGTACGTGTACATCGCGTCCAGCGCCTCGATGCCCAACATAGTACGCATCTCTGAAGAAACACTCCCACTCCCGTGATGCAGCACCCGCGCCCGGGGCCAGTACAAGCACGTCCATCCGGTCTGCCA
>JALUJS010000399.1 GCA_027056825.1 Candidatus Krumholzibacteriia bacterium
CCCTGTTCACGAACCGCCGCCCGGGCCGTCGTGGCGGGGGACGCCCCCGGGTGGAGCGACAGGAGTCAGATCCACGCGGCGCTTCACCTCCGCGTCCGAGACCCTCATGTAGCTGGGCGCAAGGTTGAACGGATGGATCCACGGCACGGCATCCCCGCCCGTGCCCATGGCCACGGCCAGGGCGGCCGCGGTGCGCGGATGGGCGCTGGCCCAGGGCCGCAGCCGGGGTTCGCCCACCGACCTCAGCTCCGGGCGCAGGCTCTCCCCCTGCCCCAGCAGCAACGGCGCGCCCTCGCCCCCGTAGACCGGAAGCTCAGGGTCGTCCACCACCGCCAGGATCCGTTGCCACCAGGCATCAGGGGTGGCGGCCGCGCCGTCGGCCACGGTCTCCACCCAGGATCCCGTGCGGCGGTACACCCCGGCGAAGATCTCACGACGGCGGGCGTCCAGCACCGGGACCGCGATTCCGGCTTCCGGGTGGTCGGCCAGCAGCGCCGCGGCCATGGCTTCCAGGGTGGTCACCGCCGCCAGGCGGCAATCCAGGGCGTAGGCCAGGGCCTTGGCCGTGGCCACGCCGATGCGCACGCCGGTGAAGCTGCCCGGCCCCATGGTCACGCCGATCCCGTCGAGGTCCCGCAACGCGCAGCCGGCCTCGTCCAGCAGCCCCGTGATCACCGGCAGCAGGGCGTCCGCGTAGCTGCCCTGGATGTTCAGCGGGCGGTAGCCCAGCAACTCGTCGTCGCGGGCCAGGGCGAAGCGGCCCCAGGGCGTGGCGGTGTCCAGGGCCAGGTTCAACACGATTCATCCTCCCGGTGCGCGAAACCCAGCCTGCCGGCCAGGTCGTCCGCCACGCCGTCGGGCCCGCGCAGACCCCAGCGGCGGTCCCGCGGCCCGGCGCCCATCAGCCCCAGCAGGGTGAACACCGGTTCCATCCCCGCCAGTTCCGCCAGCAGGGGGTCAGGCCACTCCACCGCCAGCACCGCCCGGCCGTCGGCGACCTCGTCGAGGATCTCCATGACCCCGATGTCCTCCAGGGGCGTATCGGGCTCCAGGCGATAGAAATCCAGGTGGTGCACCGTCAGGCGCCCCGGGTAGGTGTTGACCAGGGTGAAGGTCGGGGAAACCACCTCCCCCGTGATGTCCAGTCCCCGGCACAGGCCCTGGACCAGACAGGTCTTGCCTGCGCCCAGGGGACCGTAGAGCAGGATGACCTCGCCGCCGCAAAGGCCCTCCCCCAGGCGGCGGCCCAGGGCGGCGGTCTGCTCCGCGCCCTCGGTGGTCACCCACCAGGGGAAGCCCGACGCCTCGGGAATGGCGTGCCGCGCGGCCATGCTACCGGGGCCTCAGGATGACGAAGGGGCACATCATCTCCTGCAGGCTGATGCCGCCGTGCTGGAAGCTGTCCCGGTAGAGCCGCTCGTACTCGTGGAAGTTCGTCGGGTAGACCAGGTAGTGGTTCTCGGTGGTGACGGCGTAGTTCTCGATGGTGGTGTTGGCCGGCAGCCGGATCTTCTCCGGATCCTTCACCAGCATCACCTTGCTCTCGTCCACACCCAGGTTGTCACCGAACTTGTAGCGCACGTTGTTGCTGGTGTCGCGGTTGCCACGGACCTGGACCGCCTTGGTGCACAGCATGGAACCGTGGTCGGTGGTCAGGATCACCGTGCAGTCGCGGCGCGAGAGGTTCTTCATCACCTCGTAGAGGTTGGAATGCTCGAACCAGGAGCCCATCAGGCTGCAGAAGGCGGCCTCGTCCGGGGCCAGCTCCTTGAGGATCCGGTTCTGGCTGCGGCCGTGGGCCATGATGTCCAGGAAGTTGTAGACCCCGGCCACCAGCTTGACGTCCTGCAGGGAACCCAGGTTGCGGTGCAGCATGTCGGTGTCGCGGGCGTCCGAGACCTTGTAGTAGCGCATGCTGCCGGCCGCCGGGCTTTCCAGGCGCTCCAGGAGCTGCTGCAGCAGATCGCCCTCGTGGGCGTTGCGGCTGCCCTCGTGGTCCGCGTTGCCGATCCACCACTGCGGGTATCCCTCGGCGATGTCCAGGGGATACAGGCCGGCGAACAGGGCGTTGCGGGCGTAGGGCGTCGCCGTGGGCAGGATCGACCAGTACAGGCGGCGGTCGATGTGGTAGTAGGGTTCCAGCAACGGCTCGATGGTCCGCAGCTGGTCCAGGCGCATGCAGTCGATGACGATCCAGAACACCTGCCGGCCCGCGCGCACCTCCGGCTCGATCCAGGTCTCGTAGACCCGGGGGCTGAACAGGGGCACCTCAGCCGCGGCCTCGGCCGGGGGCGAGCCCACCCCGGGGGCCGGATCGGTCTGGACCCAGTCCTGGTAATGGTCCCGCACGTAACGGGCGAAGACCTTGTTGGCCGTGGCCATCTGTTCGGCCTGGGTCTCCAGCAGTCCGTGGTCGCTGTAGGCGAACAGGTCCATGCCCCAGGTCACCAGGTCGCGGTAGATGGCCTCCCAGTCCGCGGGCGTCTTCGCGGCGGCGATACGGTCGCCCTGGGCCATGAAGTTCTTCATGTACTCGCGGGTGACCTCCTCGCCGGCCAGGCGCCGGGCCTCCAGCTGCCTCTTCAGCGCGCTGAGGATCTGCAGGGGTGAGACGGGCTTGACCAGGTAGTCGTCGATGCGCTTGCCGATGGCCCGGGTCATCAGGTCCTCGGCCTCGCTCTTGGTGATCATGATCACCGGGATGTGCTCGTTGAGCTTGCGGATCTCCTCCAGGGTCTCCAGCCCGCCCATGCCCGGCATCATCTCGTCCAGCAGGATGGCGTCGAAGGTCCGCTCGCCCAGCACGGCCAGGGCGTCGCGCCCGTTGGTCACGCCCTCGACCTCGTAGCCCTTCTCGCCCAGGTAGCGGACGTGGCCGCCCAGTTCCTCGATGTTGTCGTCGACCCAGAGTATGGAAAAAGCCACGCGCGGCTCCTTTGCGTCAGGTGGTGGCCGTTCCGCCGTCCGTGTTCCCGTCCGCGGGAGCCGGCGGCAGGGTCACCAGGAACGTGGTCCCGTAAGGACCGGTCTCGGCGATCTGGATACGCCCGCTGTGGTACTGCGCGACGATCCGCTTGACCAGGGCCAGGCCCATGCCCCAGCCCCGCTTCTTGGTGGTGAATCCCGGCTCGAAGATCCGCCCGCCCACGTGGGAGGGGATGCCCCGGCCGGTGTCGCTGACCATGATCCTTGCGCCGCCGCCGGGATCGTCGGCCAGCTTGACGGTGATGGTGCCCTTGCCTTCGCTCAGGGCGTCGATGCCGTTCTTGATCAGGTTCTCCAGCACCCAGCCCAGAAGGTCGGGATTCAGCAGCACGGGATTGGTGACCCCGCCCTCGCGCCGCAGGTTGACCCGCCCGCCCAGATGAGGCAGCCGCCGCCGGAAATACTCGATGGCGGCGTCGACCACCTCGTTCAGGTCCCCCCGCTCGAGCTGCGGCGTGGACCCGATCTGGCTGAAGCGGGCCGAGATCCGGCTGAGGCGGTCGATGTCGCGGTTCATCTCCACCACGACCTCGTCCCTCTTGCCGACCTTGTCCTCCATGAGGGCCGCCCAGCCCATGAGCGAGGTCAGCGGCGTGCCCAGCTGGTGGGCCGTCTCCTTGGCCATGCCGGCGAACAGGGCCTGCTGCTCGGCGTCCTTCTTGTTCTGCAGGGCCCACAGGATGACCAGGAAGAACAGGGCCATGACCATCAGCTCGAGGTACGGCATGATCCGCAGGCGCTGGCTCAAGGCGCTGCGCCCGTAGTGGAGCGTGCCCACGCGTTGCCCGTCCGGGCCGAAGACCGCGAAGGGCTCCTGGTCCTGGTCGTAGCTCGCCGCCAGGGTCAACACGTCCCGCACCACGGGGTTCCGGGGGTTGGACATGCTTTCGCGCAGCAGCACCTGGTACTCGGGCACCGGAATGCCGATCACCGGCTCGTTCCACAGGATGGGGCGGCCGCCGTTGTCCGTCAGGATGAACGGCACCTCGTTCTCGTTGATGATGTCGATGATGGGCTGGATGTCGTCCAGCGACTCGGCCTGGAACACCCTGCTGATGACGCCCGCCAGCAGCTTGGTGGTCAGGAAGGCCTGGCGCTCGACGCTGCGGGAGACCCGGATGGTGAACACGGTGGTCGCCACCACGATGCTCACGCTGCCCAGCAGCAGGTAGATGTTGAACAGGACCTGCCTGCGCATGCGGCCGAACACGGTGCTGACGATTCGTTCCAGCATCTAACCGATGAACTCCGTCCCTTGCATGTAGGGCCGCAGCACCGCGGGCACCTCGATACGCCCGTCGGCGGTCTGGTAGTTCTCCATGATGGCCACCAGGATGCGCGGCAGGGCCAGGCCCGAGCCGTTGAGGGTGTGCACGTATCCCTTGCCGTCCGGGCCCTTGAAGCGGATGCCCGCGCGACGGCCCTGGAAGTCGGTGAAGTTGCTGCAGGAGGAGACCTCCAGCCATTTTTCCACCCCCGCCGACCAGACCTCCAGGTCGTAGCACTTGCTGGCGGCGAAGCTCAGATCACCCGTGGCCAGGGTGAGCACCCGGTAGGGCAGTTCCAGCTTCTGCAGCAGTTCCTCCGCGTCGGCGGTCAGGGTTTCCAGCTCGTCCCACGAGGTGTCCGGATGCGCGAACTTCACCATCTCCACCTTGTGGAACTGGTGCACCCGCAGCAGGCCGCGGGTGTCCTTGCCCGCGGCGCCAGCCTCGCGCCGGAAGCACGGGGAGAACGCGCAGTACTTCCGCGGCAGTTCCGCGGCGTCGAGGGTGCGGCCCATGTGCAGGTTGGTCACCGAGACCTCGGCGGTGGGGATCAGGAACAGGTCGTCCACCTGGCAGAGGTACATGTCGTCCTCCAGCTTGGGCAGCTGGCCGGTGCCCGTCATGGCCTTGCGGTTCACCAGGTAGGGAATGTTGACCTCGGTGTAGCCCTGTTCGCGGTGGACGTCCAGGAACCAGTTGATCAGGGCGCGCTCCAGCCGCGCGCCGTCTCCCTTGAGGACCGTGAACCCGCTGCCGCTCATGCGCACGGCGGCCTCGGGATCGAAGATGTCCAGCTCCGCGCCGATATCCCAGTGGGGCATGACCGTAAAATCGCGTTGCACGGGTTCGCCCCAGGTCCGGACGATCTCGTTGTTCTCCTCGCCGCCCTCGGGCACCGACGGGTGCGGGATGTTGGGGATGCGCAGGTACAGCGCCTCGACCTCGGCCTCCAGCGCGTCGGTGCGGCCCTTGAGCTCCTTGATGCGGGCCGAGACCTCCTTCATGGCCGCGATGGCCGCGGCGGGATCCTCGCCCGCCTTCTTGGCTTCGCTGATGGCCTTGTTGGCGCGGTTGGCCTCCGCCTGCAGGGATTCGACCTCCTGCAGGGCCGCCCGGCGGGCCGCGTCCCGCTCGTAGTAGGCCGCGATGTCCACGGACTCGTTCTTCAGGGTCACCGCGCGGGTCACAAGTTCCCGGTTCTCGCGCAGGAATTTCCGGTCCAGCAAGGGGTTTCCTCCCGTGGGGCCACCGCCGCGGCCCGTGGTGTGCAAACTGATCCGCTGCCCGCAACGCAACTCCGGCAAACGGGATTTGCATTCCGGGAGACAGGCTGTTAGAAGGGTAGTAACAAACGGTTCCCCGCGGCAAGGACTATCCCCGCTGCCAGTGAGGTAACAATGATACGCCAACAACTGCTGGCCCGCCTGCGGGAGCTGCCCGCGGACGCCCGCGTCATCACCGCCCTGGACGTTCCGGGCCTGGACGAGGTTGCCGCCCTGGCCGGTCGCCTGGGTCCCGGCGCAAGGTGCGTGAAGGTCGGCCTGGAGCTCTTTTCGGCCGCCGGACCCCAGGCGGTGCGCCTGATGCGCGACCAAGGCCGCGAGGTCTTCCTGGACCTGAAATACCATGATATCCCCAACACCGTGGCTGCGGCGGCGCGGCAGGCCGTGGCCCTGGGGGCATCGTTCTGCACCATCCACGCCCAGAACGGGCGGCGGGCGCTGGCCGCCGCCGCCGAAGCCCTGGCCGCCGCGCCGGTGGCCGCCAATGCTCCCCAGGGGCGCCGGCCCGCCCTGCTGGCGGTGACCGTGTTGACGAGCCTGACACCCGAAGAGCTGCAGGAAACCGGGCCCGGCCCCGACACCCTGGCCGAACGCGTGGCGCGGCTGGCCCGCCTGGCCTGGGAAAGCGGTTGCGACGGGCTGGTCTGCTCCCCCGCGGACCTGCCGGCCCTGCGTGCCAAGCTGGGCGACGACCCCTTGGCGGTCACGCCCGGCGTGCGGCCCGCCGGGGCGGCCGTCGGGGACCAGCGCCGGGTGGCCACGCCCGCCGAGGCCGTCGCCGCGGGAGCGGACTTCCTGGTCGTCGGCCGGCCCATCACCCGCGCGGAAGATCCCGGGGCGGCCCTCGGGTCCATCGCCGCCGAAATCGAGGACGCCTTATCCCGGAGGAACGACTGATGGAGCAGGACAAACTTCTGGATCTCATGCGCGAGCTGGGCGCCCTGCACCAGGGGCACTTCCTGCTCAGCAGCGGCCTGCATTCGGACACCTACTTCCAGTGCGCGCGGATCCTGCAGTTTCCCGAGCTGGCCCGTGAGCTGGGCGCGGCCCTGGCCGCCTTCTTTCCCGGCACCGGTTACGACCTGGTGGTCAGCCCCGCCATGGGCGGCATCCTCATCGGACACGAGGTGGCCCGCGCCCTGGGCCGCCGCTTCGTCTTCACCGAGCGCAAGGATGGGGTGATGATGATCCGCCGCGGTTTCGAGATCGCCAAGGGCGAGAAGGTCGTCATCGCCGAGGACGTGGTGACCCGGGGCACCAGCCTGCTGGAGGTGGTGAAGGTCGTCGAGGACGCCGGCGGGGTCGTGGCCGGCCTGACCAGCATCATCGACCGCACCGGCGGCGACGCGGACCTGCCGCTGCCCCTGCACTCCCTGGCCCGGGTGAAGGTGCAGACCTGGCGGCCCGAGGACTGCCCCCTGTGCGCCAAGGGCCTGGACGTGGTCAAGCCCGGTAGCCGGGGCAACTGAGCATGGCTCCGGGCGGCGCGCCTGCCCCCCATTCCGGCCGCCGGACCGCGGCGGCCGTGGTGGCGGCGGCTGTCCTGGTCATGGGTCTTGTCTGGGGATTGGGCCGTCCCGCGCGACAACTGCTTCCTTCCGCCGATCTCTACACCCACCTGTCGGTGGCTCGCCACCTGGTCCGCGGGGAAGGGTACCTCACCGACTGCGCCTATCCCCTGTCCTTCGCCTACCCCTTCGCCTGCGCGCTGCCCCAACCCCTGATCCACCGCATGCCCGGTTTCGGCACCCTGCTGACGGTGCCGTGGCTCCTCTCGGGCCAGGATGCCGACCGGGCCGTTGCAGCCGTGCGGTTCCTTCAGATCGCGCTGGTCCTGGTCATTGTGGCGCTGGGATCGTACACCCTGGCGCGAAGGGGTTCGGTGGCCGGCGTACCCTTCTGGCTCATCCTGCTGGGCACGAGCCCCCTGCTGGGATTCGCGGTTGACTGGGGCCAGGACGAGGTGCTGACCGGTGCCCTGCTGCTGGCCGGATGGGTTCACCTGCGTCGGGGTTCGGGACCGTCACCGCTTTTCATCGGAACCCTGGCGGGCCTGCTGGGGCTGGTGAGACTGGAATTGCTGTGGGTTCCCATGGTGTGGTGGGTGGCCCTGGCCCCCCGCGGACAGAACGGCCCGGGCCGGAGCCCAGGATTCGGGCTGATGCTGGCCATGGCCGCGGTCGTGCTTATTCCGTGGAGCCTCCGGAACCTGGAACTGACCGGCCAGCCCTTTTTCACCCTCCAGTCGGTGGCCGAAGCGGCCAAGGACACCCAGACCTTTCCCGGCTACAGCGTCTATCAGGGGCTCGCTCCCCAACCCGTTCTCCACTTCGCAGCAGAGCATATTGAACCCCTGGCCCGCAAGACCGCGCGGGGATTGCGGTTCTACATCGAGAACGCACCAGGATTCCTGGCCTGGCCCTGGTGGCTGGTGATTCTGGCTTCCACCCTTCTGCCCCGGCTGCGCTGCAGAGGGTTGATGACAGCCGGTGGGACGGCCCTGCTGATGATGATTCTCTACGTCCCCTTCGACCACAGCCTCCGCCATCTGTTGCCGCTCTTCCCGGTCCTGGCCTGGGAACTCGCGGCGTTCGCCACACCTGCCGAGCCATCCTTCACCGGTCGCAGGACCGCCCTGCGCGGCCTCATCCTGGCCGGAGCGGCCGCGGTTGCGGCCCTCGTATTCCCCTGCCGATTGCCGGGCTGGGAATCGGCGGCCCGGAATGCAGAACAGCTGCAGGAACAGGTTCGCCTGGAAACCTCGCGTCTGCGGCGTGCCCCACCCGGTGTGGCCTTTACCCCCTACGCCGCCGCTACCTGGTATGCCGACAGGGCAGCCGTGTGGGATCCCATGGATGCCCGGGTGCGGCAACGGATCATTCTCCTGTACCGCAACCACAACCCGTCCTCCCGGGCCGGGGGTCGCGTAGCGATTCAATAATGCGGGTTAACGGCCCAGGTAGTTCTCCAGAAGATCCACGAGATCCAGATCGATCTGGGCGGCGAAGTAAAGCATATCCTGGTTGCGTGAATCGACGGACTGGCGCATCCCCCAGAGGTGGACCCCAAATTTCGGACAGTATGCTAAGGTGACTCCCGCCCTCAAACGAGAAGGACAGGAGCAATGGCAAAACGACGCAGTTTTTCTTCCGAGTTCAAGGCCCGTGTGGCGCTTGAGGCGCTCTCCGGGGCGTACACCCTGGCCGAGTTGGCCAAGAAGCACAATGTCCACCCCAACATGATCTCGCAGTGGAAACGGACGGCCCAGAAGAACCTCCCGGCCCTGTTCGCCAAGAAGGCCGACCAAACCGAGGCTGCCCATGAGGCCCAGATCAGGGAACTGCACCAGAAGATCGGGCAGCTGACCGTGGAGCGGGATTTTTTAGCCAAAGCCTTCGGTCGTTGAGCCATGGCCGGAGGGTAGCGATGGTTGATCCGAATCATCGCCGGCTCAG
>JALUJS010000400.1 GCA_027056825.1 Candidatus Krumholzibacteriia bacterium
CATGAAGGAGCTACTGCGGATGGTTAACAGCGCGACAGGAAAGGCGTTCTCGGATTTGCTCGGTCAACGTACCGCACCGGGTACGCCTCCCTCGCAAATCCTTGCGAGCCCCTTTCCTGTCGCGCTGTTTCCTCATCCTCGCTACGCTCCTTCATGGAAAATGCGGGTTTCAACCCGAAAGGATCGAACGATGCGCAAGACGATGCTCACCATCACCCTGGCGATCATGCTTGGCGCGCTGGCGACCGGTCCGGCCGCGGCCGCGCAGTGGTGCGGGGAGAACGGCCTGATCCGCTTCTCGTTCAGCGAGGGGGATTCCCTGGTGTCCGTGTACGACAGCGGGCCGGCGCAGAAGGGCGTGACCACCGTCGATCTCTACGCCTGGCTGACGGACGTCGCGCCCGTGAAACACGACGGCGAGGCGTTGATGTCCATCGGGGGGTACGAGTTCAGCCTGGCCATCGACGGCGCCGAGGCCTACATCCTGTCCCAGGACTTCCCGGCCGAGGGGTTCAACGTGGGGCAGGGGATGGGCAAGGTGGCCTACGGGCTGACCACGGGCCTGGGCATTCCCCACGGCCGCGTCCAGCTCGTGCACTGGAAGATCATGTTCCAGGGACGGCCCGAGAATGTGCGCTTCGGCCTGGATCCCGCCGGCCTGACGTCGTGCGGGAAGACCGAGGGCTGTCCGGAGTCCGGGTGTGCGGCCCTCTACGTGGGGGCGGCCTCGACGCCGCTGCTGAACCTGGTCAGCGGCGCGGGCTACGTGCCGGCCTGGCTCAACCCCACGGGGGAACCGGACACCACCGAGGTCCACGGCAAGGCCAGCTGGCGCGAGGTCGGCATCTGGCAGGAGCGCTGAAGCGGGCCTACTTGCCTGCGGCGGGGGCGCACATCTCCACCAGCACCCCGCCGCAGTCCTTCGGATGCAGGAAGACGATCTGCTTTCCGCCCGCCCCGGTGCGCGGCGTCTCGTCCAGCAGGCGGACGCCCGCGGCGCGACACGCGGCCATGGCCGCCGTGATGTCCCTGACCGCGACCGCCACGTGGTGCAGGCCCGGCCCGCGCTTGGCGATGTAGCGGGCGATGTTCCCGTCCTCGCCCAGGGGCGCGAGCAGCTCCAGGTGCCCCGGGCCGCCCTGGCGGTCCAGCTTCAAAAAGGCCACCTCGACGTTCTCGGACGGCACCTGCTCGGTGCGTTCCAGCTCCAGGCCCAGCAGGTCACAGTACAGGGCGATGCCGGCCTGCAGGTCGGCCACCGCCACGCCGATGTGATCGACATGGCCGGCCAGGTGCGCGGGCAACATGTTGCCGGGATCCAGGTTCACGTCTCACCTCCGGGATGGGTGCAGGGAATGGTCATGGCGCCAATATAGACGCCACGGCGCGTTTCGGCAGAAATTCCTTCGGACCTGTCCGGCCGCCTGCTAGACTTCCCCGCACACTTTCCGGACCCCTTACCAGCCCAAGGAGCAGATCATGGACCCGCGCATCACCCGTCTGGCCGAACGGCTCATCACCTACAGCGTCAAGCTGCAGCCCGGCGAAAAGATCTACATCGAGATCAAGGGCCTCGAAGCCATGGAGCTGGGCAAGGAGCTGGTGCGCGCGGCCACCGAGCACGGCGGGGTTCCGTTCTGGTACTACAACGACGAGACCCTCAGCCGCGGCTTCATCAAGCACGCCGGGCAGGAACAGTTCGAGGCCTGGGGAGCCTTCCACCGGCCCATCATGGAGGCCGTGGACGCCTACATCGCCGTGCGTGGCAGCACCAACCCCTTCGACCTGGCCGACGTGGACGCCGACCGCATGAAGTGGCACGACGAGGCCTACTGGGGCCAGGTCCACCTGCCGGTGCGCCTGAAGAAGAAGTGGTGCGTCCTGCGCTACCCGAACCCCGCCATGGCCATGGCCGCCGAGCGCGCCACCGAGGAGTTCGCCGACTTCTACTTCCAGGTCTGCACCATGGACTACGCCCGCATGAGCCGCGCCATGGATCCTTTGGCCGCGCTCATCGAGCGCACCGACCGCGTGCGGATCACCGGGCCCGGGACCGACCTGGAGTTCTCCATCAAGGGGATGCCCGCGGTCAAGTGCGACGGCGGCCGGAACATTCCCGACGGCGAGGTGTACACAGCCCCGGTACGCGAGAGCGTAGGCGGCGTGATCCAGTACAACACCAAGACCCGCCAGGGCGGGGCCGTGCTGGACAGGGTGCGCTTCGAAGTCAAGGACGGCCGCATCGTCGAGGCGAGCTGCGAGGGCGACCGGGAGAAGCTCCTGGCGGCCCTGGACATCGACGAAGGGGCCCGCTACTTCGGCGAGTTCGCATTGGGGGTCAATCCCTACATCACCGAGCCCATGCTCGACACCCTGTTCGACGAGAAGATCAGCGGCAGTTTGCATCTGACGCCGGGCAACGCTTACGAGTCCGCCGACAACGGCAACAAGAGCGCCCAACACTGGGACATCGTCCTGATCCAGACCCCGGAGTGGGGCGGGGGCGAGATCTGGTTCGACGACGTGCTGATCCGCAAGGACGGGCGCTTCGTGCTGCCTGAGCTGGAGGGGCTCAATCCGGAGCATTTGAAGTAGCCGAGCGGAGGGTGCGAACATGAAATCATTTCTGCTATTGACTTGTGCGGTGGTGGTGCTGGCCGGAGCAGTCCAGGCCCAGGAACTTGACCTTCAACAGCGGCCCTGGGGGTTCGGATGGGATGGCAATCCCACCGTGCGCCGGCAACTGGGAGCGTGGCAACTTGCGGTGACCGCCGGTCCCGATGTCATTCTGCGGGACTACCAGCACTACGACTTCGATCCCGGTCTTCCCGATTCCCTGGTGGGGTTCCAAACCGACGACAACAAGAACGACCTCAAGGGCGGGACCGTGGGGCTGGATGTTTTGCGGGAAGTGGCCCGGCAGGACAACCTGGTCTTTTCCGGCCTGGTGGGTGGAACCTACCAGTGGGGCGACATCGAAAGATGGAGCACGGACTATTACACCGATGGTGAATTCCGGGACACTCGGATCTCGGGATCCTGGGATCGGTGGACCCTGCGCCTGGGTGGCCGGCTGGCCTGGTACCCGGTTCCCTTTGTCAGCCTGGAAACCGCTTTCGGTCTGGCCTACAGTTGGTACAACCAGGACACCCAACAGCGGAACCATGACTACGGCGCCACCGAGTGGACCGTGGACAACAGCCATGACCGCACCCGTGAATTCGACAGTTTCGGCTTTACCGATCTGACGACGGATGTGAACCTGGTGGTCTGGTTCTAACTTTCATCCTATTGCCGGACAATATGATAGGGGGCTTTTGCCCCCTGTTGTTTGTTGGGGGACAAAAACCTGTCAAAAATTTGACATCCCCGCTTTTCTGACCATCTTTCGCCCAGGCGAACGATCAACAGGGGGGCCGCACCCGGCGGTCCCCCGGTCAGGAAGGCGACATGGACAAGCAGAAGATCGAGGAACTCCGCCAGCGCAAGGCACGCCTCTACCTTGGCGGAGGCGAAAAGCGCATCGAGAAGCAGCACGCCGCCGGCAAGCGCACCGCGCGCGAGCGCCTGGCGCAGCTCTACGACCCGGACACCTTCCAGGAAACCCACCTCTTCCTCAAGCACCGTTGCGTCGATTTCGGCATGCAGGACAAGGAGCTGCCCGGCGAGGGCGTGGTCACGGGCGTGGGCCTGGTGGACGGCCGGCCGGTGTACGCGGTGAGCCAGGACTTCACCGTGGCCGGCGGCGCCGTGGGCGAGGCCACCGCCAAGAAGATCAGCCGCCTGCAGGACGACGCCATGAAGACGGGCGATCCCATCATCTTCATCAACGATTCGGGCGGCGCGCGCATCCAGGAAGGGGTCGATTCCCTGGCCGGCTACGGCGACATCTTCTACCGCAACATCCGGGCCTCGGGCGTGGTGCCGCAGATCTCCATCATCAGCGGACCCTGCGCCGGCGGGGCGGCCTATTCCCCGGCGCTGACCGACTTCATCATCCAGGTGCGGCGCGAGGGCCAGATGTACATCACCGGCCCCAGCGTCATCAAGCAGGTCACCGGCGAGGAGGTCACGGCCGAGCAGCTCGGCGGGGTGGAGAGCCACAGCCAGTATTCCGGCGTGGTGCATTTCGTGGCCGACAGCGGCGCCGAGGGCATCGCCCTGGCCCGGCGCCTGCTGAGCTTCCTGCCCAGCAACAACACCGACGACCCGCCCTTCGTCGAGGCCCTGCACGAGGATGCGGTGGCTCCCGACGAATCCCTGGACGCCATCGTGCCGGACAACCCCCGCGCCGCCTACGACATGCACGAGGTCATCCGCCACGTGGTGGACCGGGGGGATTTCCTGGAGGTGCAGGAGCACTTCGCCCCCAACCTCATCGTGGGCTTCGGGCGCATCGAGGGGTCCACCGTGGGGGTGGTGGGGAACAACCCTTCCTGCAAGGCCGGCGTGCGGGGCATCGACTCGTCCTGCAAGGGCGCGCGGTTCATCCGCTTCTGCAACGCCTTCAACATCCCGCTGGTGACCTTCGTGGACGTGCCCGGCTTCATGCCCGGGGTGCAGCAGGAATACGGCGGGATCATCCGCCACGGCGCCAAGATGCTGTTCGCCTACGGGGCGGCCACCGTGCCCAAGGTCACCATCGTCGTGCGCAAGGCCTACGGGGGCGCCTACCTGGCCATGTGCGCCCACAGCATGGGCGCGGACCGGGTGGCGGCCTGGCCGACGGCCGAGATCGCCGTGATGGGCGCCGAGGGTGCGGTCAACGTCCTGTACCGGCGTGACCTCAAGGAGGCGGAGAATCCGGAGGCGGTGCGACAGGAGAAGATCGCCGAGTACCAGGAGCGCTTCTCCAATCCCTACGCCGCCGCGGGCCGCGGCATGGTCGATGACGTGATCGAGCCGTCGGAGACCCGCAGCTACATCGCCATGTCCCTGGAGGTTCTGGGGTCCAAGCGCGAGCTGAGGCCGGAGAAGAAGCACGGCCTCATCCCGCTGTAACGGTTCAGGAGGTCGCGGTGCACGGGCACATCAGCAGCGAGATGGCCGCCCTGTCCTGGGCGGGAATAGGCATCGTGTTCGCGGTCCTGGCCGTGATCGCCGGGGCCGTGGCCCTGCTCAAGAAGCTGGACGACCGCTGGCAACAGGCCGAGGCCCGCACCGCGGCCGCGGCGACGGACAGGACCCAGGATATCGACGATACGACCCTGGTGCTCATCGCCGCGGCGGCCGCCGTGGCGGTCGGCGGCAGGTTCCGGGTGCGCCGCATCCGCAGGCTCCTGTCGCCGCGCACCAAGCGTACGCCCTGGTCCGCCCAGGGCCGGCTCATCCTGATGGGATCGCACCAGCCCCGGCGCAAGCGGGAGTTGCGTTGACACGCGAAGGTCTGGTTGAACCGCGGGCAGTGGCCCGCAACGCAGCAAAGGAACGGACATGAAGCTGAAGATCACCGTCCACGGCGTGGCCTACGAGGTCGACGTGGAAGTGCTGGACGCCAAGGACGAGATGCAGGGGGCGTCGCCGTCCCCGTTGCCCCCTGCGCCGCAGGCTGCGCCCGCCGCCGAGCCCGCAGCCGCGGCTCCTGCAACGGCGGGGCCGGCAGCGTCACCTCGCCCATCGCCGGCACCGTGCTGCAGGTCAAGTGCAAGGCGGGGGACCAGGTGGAGAAGGGGCAGGCCCTGCTGGTCATCGAGGCCATGAAGATGGAGACCACCATCGCCGCACCGGTGTCCGGGCGCGTCAAGTCGGTGGCCGTGGCCGCCGGGGACGCGGTACGCGAGAGCCAGACCCTCGTGGAGTTCGAGTAGCACCATGGATGTCCTGTGGAACTTCCTGCAGGTGGGCATCCTGGGCAATTTTGCCTGGGGCAACCTGATCATGCTGGCCATCGGGTGCGTGTTCATCTACCTGGGCATCGCGCGCGATTACGAGCCGCTGCTGCTGGTGCCCATCGGCTTCGGCATGGTGGTGGGCAACATCCCGCTGACCGACGGCATGAACGTGGGCATCTACGAGCACGGCAGCGTGCTGAACGTGCTGTACGCGGGGGTGACCCAGGGCTGGTATCCGTCCCTGATCTTCCTGGGCATCGGGGCCATGACGGATTTCTCGGCCATGTTGAGCAACCCGCGCCTGATCCTGCTGGGGGCCGCGGCCCAGGCCGGCATCTTCCTGACCTTCGCCGGCTCGCTGCTGCTGGGCTTTCCCGCCAGCGACGCGGCGGCCATCGGCATCATCGGCGGAGCCGACGGTCCGACGGCCATCTTCCTGTCCGGGCGTTTGGCGCCGCACCTGCTGGGAGCCATCGCGGTGGCCGCCTACAGCTACATGGCCCTGGTGCCGGTGATCCAGCCGCCCATCATCAAGCTGCTGACCACACGCAAGGAACGCCTGATCCGCATGAAGCCTTCGCGCCCGGTCAGCCGCCGGATCCGCATCATCTTCCCGGTGGTCGCCTTCATCCTCTGCGCCGGCATCGCGCCCGGCGCCATCAGCCTGCTGGGGTTCCTGTTCTTCGGCAACCTGCTGAAGGAGAGCGGGGTGACCGAGCGGCTGGCCAAGACCGCGCGCAACGCCCTGATCGACACCGTGACCATCCTGCTGGGCCTGTGCGTGGGGGCGTCCACGGACGCGAGCCGGTTCCTGACCCCGGCCTCGGTGAAGATCGCGCTGCTGGGGGCCCTGTCGTTCTGCGTGGCCACCGCGGCGGGCGTCCTGTTCGCCAAGGTCATGAACCTGTTCGCGCGGGAGAAGATCAACCCCATCATCGGGGCGGCGGGAGTCTCGGCTGTGCCGGACAGCGCGCGGGTGTGCCAGATGGTCGGGGCGAAGGAGGATCCCCAGAACTTCCTGATCATGCACGCCATGGCGCCCAACGTGGCCGGGGTGATCGGCTCGGCGGTTGCGGCCGGGGTGTTCCTGTCGCACTTCGTGCTGACGGGGTGATCCTTCCGTTCGATGAACGCAGGCCTGTGACCTCCTGTCACAGGCCTGCTTGGCTTTTCGGTCCTTCCGCCCTCCCTGGCTCTCGGACCTCCAAGACATCATCGAACGGAAGGATCACCCCGTCAGCGCCAGGTGCGACAGGACATCACCCAGCTATTCCCCGGGTGCCTCGGAGGTTTCCTCGATCTCCACTTCCACGTCCTTCTGGCCTTCGCCCATGGCGCCCTGGAGCACCGCGTCCAGGTCTTCCATCCCGAACATCTGGGCCAGCTTGAAGATCGTGGTCAGGTTCAGGTCGCCCGCCACGTTGACGAACACCGCCTCGTCGGTGGGGTCGAAGACCACCACCATCAGGCCCTTCATGCCGTCGTCGGTGTTCTTGGTGCTGACGGTCACCGTTTCCTGGTCGTCCTTGGCGTAGATCAGGCGGGTCCATCCGTCCTTCTCCAGGCGCTTTAACACCTTCTGGACGGCCTGGGCGGTCTCGTCGGCATGGTCCTCGTCGACGGAGAAGGCCTTGACCCGCACCGAATGGATCATGGACAGGGCCTCGGCCAGTTCGGTGTTGCCTTCCTTCTGGGCGTCCGCGGCCATGGCCACCAGGACCCCGCCCAGGTCGATGTCCTGGACCTCCTGCGCGCCTGCGGGAATCTTGATCCATTCGAGGTCGATGGTGCCGGGTTCGCGGTCGCCGGCGTTGCCTGCGGCGGGGATGAGCAGGGCCAGGCCCAGCACGACGGCGATGAGGTTACGGATCTTCATGAGCGTCCTTTCCGGTTGGGGTCGAAGGTCTGGTGCAGGGAACGATTGATGGCGTCGGGAAGCCGGTGGTCGAAGATGTCGCGCAGGGCGCGGTCGCTGCTGCGGTCGATGACGCCGGTGGTCACGGCCAGGGTCCAGCCCAGTTGACGGCGGGCCTGCTGCAGGTCCTTTTCCGGGACCACGGAGGGTGCGGTGGAGGCCTGTGGCCGTTCGCCCGGGGACCGGACGCGCCCGGTCAGCATGAGCACGGCCAGCACGGCGGCCAGCCCCAGGCCGGCCGCGCGCCACAGGGCCGCCGGGCGGCGGTGGAAGGGGGTGCGGCGGCTCGCATCGTCCGCGGCGCAGGCGGCCAGGACCCGGTCGGTGAAACCGGCGGGGGCCTTCACGCGGCGCAGGGGTTCCATGTCATGGCGGTCGTCGGGGGTCATGATCCGTTCTCCTGTCCGTGGCCGGCAAGGGTCCGGGCCGGCGCCAGGGATTGCCTGAGCGTCCGGCGGGCCCGGTGCAGGGCCACCTTCACTGCGCCGGTGGTCATGCCGAGCATGGCGGCGATCTCGTCCAGTTTGAAGCCCTGGCCGTAGTGCAGGGACACCAGGGAACGGGCGCGGGGGCTGAGGGCGCCCAGCGCCCGGTCGAAGTCATCCGGCAGGATCGACTCGGGGTCCGCTGGCGCCGGCACGCGGTCCAGGGCTTCCGGGTCGTGCGGGCCCATGCGGCGCAGGTCTCGGGTGCGGCGGCGCAGGTGGTCCAGGCACAGGTTGCGGGTGACCTTCATCAGCCAGGGCCGGTGGGCCTTCGCGGCGACCTCGTCGCGGCGCCGCCACAGGCGCACGAAGGCCTCCTGGGCGATGTCCGCCGCGTCGTCCGGGTCGCGCACGGTGGCCAGGGCCAGTCCGTAGACCGCGTCCTGGTGCGCGCGTACCACATCGGCGAATTCCTGCAGATCGCTGTTCATGCCCCCATAACGACAGCGGGGATCCAAAGGTTACCTTGTGCCCTCGAAATTGTGTCCGGCCGGCCCGGGTCAATTGGTTCCCGCCCCCTGCACACACAACCCCTTGGCCCATGGACGGTTGCCTGCGGCTTCCTGCCTCCGGCAACCGTCCCCGGAATCGGCATATGGCCCTGCCGAAACCGTTGATGCCATGAAAAAGGGAAACTATTCCACGGCGAGAGGTGGTGCTATTCCGCCGCAGGTTCGATGATGACCAGCGCGTCGCCGGGATTGACGGCCTGACCTTCGGACACCGGGATCTCGGCCACCACGCCGTCGATGCCCG
>JALUJS010000401.1 GCA_027056825.1 Candidatus Krumholzibacteriia bacterium
GCGGGAGAACTGGTCCACCACAGTGGGGACAGCGATCCACCAGCAGCGTCCCGTGGTGTTCGCAGCCAACATGCCAGGCCAGCCGCCAGTTCAACCGCATGTGTGGAGGATCGTCGGCCACCAGGCAGGCGGGGCAATACTGCCACCCCTGCACGCAACGACGGTTCTTTCGGCCGAATGGCCGCACCCACGGCCAAGGTTCCCCCAGCCCGGGGACGCGGCCGGCCACGTTCTCCATCATGGCGGGCAGCATGGCGGCCCGCAGCCTGCCTAGCGGGATGCCACTCGCCGAGGCCAGCACCGCAAGCCTGACATCCGGCATGCCCCGATCGCAGTCCATGGTCCAGATCCGCCACCCGGGCCACAGCGAACCGGTGAGCACCAGCGGATCGCAACCCATTGCCAGCGCCGCCCGGACCAGCCATCCGGAGAAGGCCTCGCCAGGCCGCATCGGCACCGACACCGCCCAAGGCGGGATCACGGGGACAGTTCCCGGATGCCACGGCTCGGCCGCACCCACGACTTGGCCTCGACGATCTCCGGGGTGATGCGCTCCGTGCCCCGCTGGATCGCCTCGGTGGCGCACTCGATGAGCAGCCGGTGCAGGTCACCCAGGTTGCCGCCACTGATGGCGTGAAGCGGCCGGGCCAGCTCCGGGCGATGAAGTCCCGAGGCCCCGCGCAGCGGCAGGATCCGCTCGAACCCCACCAGCAGGCGGGTGAACGTCTTGTCGAGGTCCCACAGGCCCAGCCTCGCGACATCGAACCGGCTGGCGTGCTGGGGATCGGAATGCAACACCCGCACCGCCTCCGCCGTGCCCACGCCCACGATCGGGAGGCCCAGTTCATTGCACAGCAGCTTGAGGGCGTTCATCACCTCGCGCTGCTTGACCGGGGTGCCGGTGAGCAACGAATGGAACTCATCGATCACCAGCAGGCGCACGTGGCAGTAGCGCATGAGGTGGACGAGCTGGTACCGCATCTTCGGTGCCGGGTCGGTGGCCCGGTAGGGCGTCCTGAAACGCTCCAGGATGGAGACGTAGAGCCCCTTCTCGTCGGGTTGCGGGGGCGCCTCGGCCACCACCACGGGGATGTGCGGTTCCCCCTCCTCGCCATCCACATGGACCTGTCCATGCAGCTGCACGAAGCGGCGGACCAGGGTGGTCTTGCCGTTGTTCGGCTCGCCCACGATCAACAGGTTCGGCATCCGGGGCCGGGTGGGCATCTCCATCAAGGCGCGCAGGCGCCCCAGGATCTCGTCGGCCCGCGGATAGCCCAGCCAGCGCGGCTCGTACAGGAACCGGACGCGCTCGTCGTTGGACAGCCCGGCGACGTGCCGGAAATCCGGATGGATGTGGGCGAGGTCCCTGTCCGTCATTCGATCTCACCCAAGGGTTCGTCGACCTGGAAGATGTCGTCGTCGACCTCCGGTTCCGGGGCGGGCGCCGCCTCCCCGCCCGGCGCGGGGCTGACGGTGGCGGCCCGCGCCCCGTGATCCCGGCGCTTCTGAAGGTCCCGGCGCGCCTTCCGGGGGCGGGCCGCCGACGCCTGCGTCCGCTCGCGCAGCGCCTCCAGGGCCGCCAGGATCTGGCGCTCGTCCACCGCCCCCATGCCCTCCTGTCGCGCCCGGTCGCGCGCCTGCCGGTACTCCCAGGCGCTCATCGACGGCAGCGCCTGGTTGGCGAAGGGCACCCGGAAATACTGGCGCAGGTCGGGATCCAGGAACCAGACCACGCTGATGTCCCGGGGGTCGCGGCGGAAAGTGAACTTGCGCCTGGCCTTCGGATTGTCCGGGTCGTGCGCACCCACCCAGGGACGCAATACATCCGCGTAGTAGGCCAGCCCCTCGATGGTGACGCCATCCGGCTGGATGGTCCGCTGGAAGCGCGGCAGGAAGTCCAGCAGGAAGGCCACCCGGTCGCCGGGTATCCGGGGCAGGCCGCGCCCGGCCGCCTTCCCGTCGCCGAACAAGCCGATCTCCCACTGCTTGAGGGGCGGCCTGCCGATCCCCGAGTGAATCCGCTGGTGGTACACCTTGCAGATCAGGGTGGCCAGCCAGGCCTCGAACTCCCGCAGGGTCATCACCGCGTGCTTGTCGGAGGGATAGCCGCCGCGTTCCTCGATGGACGAGAAGGTGGTGCCGGGCAGACCGTGGATCTCCTTGAGCAGGGTCCCCAGCAGGCGCTCGATGTGCCCCCCGAAGCGGGGCCGGGCCACGGGCCGGTACTCCAGGTTGATCCCGTGCAGGGCACAGGCGTCGCGGAAGGTCGCGGAACGGAACTCCGCGCCATTGTCCACGTGGATGGTGTCCATGAGGCCATGCACGGGCCACTCCAGGTCCGTCAGCCCGAGGCGGGCCAGCCACTCGTCCTTCGGCAGGGCCGCGTGGGCCACGCACATCGCCACCGAGGTCTCAGACGGCGCGTCGAACGAGACATACAGGCCGGTCACCACGCGCGAGAAGACATCCATCGCCAGCGTGACCCAGGGCCGGCCGACGGGCAGGCGGTACTGGTCGTCGACCAGCACCACGTCAACCGGGGTGTGGTCGATCTGCACATAGGCGAGGGGATAGTCCGCGCCCGGGAAGCGGCCCGGGGCGGGGGTGTAGCGTTCCTCGGCCACCTTGCGCCGCCCACGGCGCTTGAGGCGCTCCCGGGGATGGATGGCGGCGATGCGGGCGCGGACGGTGTTGCCATGCGGCGGCTGGAGGCCCGCCTCCAGGCAGCGCCGCCGCACCTCCAGGACCACCTTCTGCGCCGGCGCCCGCTGGCGTGTCAGGAACACCGCCTCTATCACCTCGTTGATGATGGAC
>JALUJS010000402.1 GCA_027056825.1 Candidatus Krumholzibacteriia bacterium
CTCCAGGCCGACAATGGAGCGGATGAGAAAATCAAGCGGCGGCGCGGTGTCGGGGAAAAACGCTTTGACGATTTCCGGGGTCAGGGCCGGATCCTGGAGGAGTTCCAGGTTGATGTCCGGGTTCTGGAGCAGGATCAGGGAGACAAGCGAATCAAGGTCTTTGTCCGATACCGGCTCGCCGCGGCGGATCTTTTTGAGCACCGGGCTGGTGTCAAAGAGCTTTTCCAGGGTCTCCTCCACCATCCGGCGATACAGGGTCATGTCCACCGAGGTGATGTAGCTGGGGCGTTTTTCCATGTGGACCTCGCCGTCGGTTACGTCGATGGTCTTGGCCGGGGGCGAATAGACGGTGGTTTTCTGCCGATGATGCATGATGCCGCGCAACTCCTGACGCATTGTTTCAAGTGCCTTGGCGTCGGCATCGTCCCAGAAGGTCGAAGAGCGGACTTTTCTGATCGTCTCCGCCTTGGCCTGCACCGGGGTCAGATGCATGATGAGGCTGTCCACCCGCTCCTGGATCCTGTCGCGGAAGTCGGCCAGGCGGCCGGAATTGCGCAGCAGTTCGATCTGGGCGTTGGTGATCATGAGGTCAAACCGGTAGGCCTCGGAGTGGTCGCGGGTGTTGACCCACTGCATGAGTGGGGCGATCTCGTTCCTGAGCGCGGCAACAGTATTCGGGGCGAACTGATCCAGAACGCCCTTGGCCAGGAGCGCGTTTTTTTCTTTCCACTTTTCCCGTACCGCGATGGTGCCGTCGGGAAGCGAGTTGATGTCTTTTCTGATCAGGTCGACCGTGGTTTTGAACGTATCCAGATCCGCCTTGCTCAGGGCTGTTTCAGCGAGCGTGATCCGGGCCTCGAAGACGAGCTGCATGATGGACTTGGACGGGGCCGGGTCGGCCTCGGGCCGTGGGATCTCAAAGCGTTCGAAGTTGCCCCAGTGGTCGAAGATGCGGAATTTTTTCTTGTCGCGGCCCGGACCGAAAAGATTGGGACAAAGGCGGGTGCCCCGGCCGATCATCTGCCAGAACTTGACCCAGGAGAAGACCGGCTTGGCAAAGACCAGGTTGACCACCTCGGGAACGTCGATGCCGGTATCGAGCATATCCACGGAGATGGCGATGGTGATTTTGTCCTTGCCCTCGGTGGACTTGAAATCGTCGATGAGCTGGTCGGCCCGGGGGTCGTAGTTGTCGATTACCCGGCAGAACCTGCCGCCGTACTGGGGGTAGAGCTCGTCGAAAACCTGGGCCAGAAGCACCGCGTGGTTGTGGTTGCGGGCAAAGATGATGGTCTTGCCGGGAAGCCGGCCGTCGCCGTCCTTGATGCCGTTTTCCATCAGGTTGCGGATGATCTCCCGGTTGGTGTCCTTGTTGAAGATCTTTTTGTCGATATCCTTTGCATCGTAGTCGAAAAACTCCGGGTTCTCTCCGGCATCCTCCAGCTCTTGGCGCTGCTGTTCGTTGAGCTGGGAGAACCTGATCCCGTCGCGCAGGAAGCCGGTGGTGTGGGTATAGACCTCGTAGGGCACCAAAAATTTATCCTCAATGGCCTGCTCAAGGGGATAATAGGCAGTGGGATGCTTGTCTTCACAGTCGAAGAGTTTGAAGGTGTTGCGGTGGATCTTGTCCACCGGGGTGGCGGTGAGGCCCACTTGGAGGCAGTCAAACCATTTGAAGAGATCCCGGTAGCGGTTGTAGATGGAGCGGTGCGACTCGTCGGCGATGATGAGATCGAAAAAGCCGGTGTCAAAGGTCTGGAAGATCTTCATCATCGCCGGGTAGGTGGCGAGATATATGCGTTTGTTGCGATCTTCCGCGGTGTTGACGGTGACATAGGTAAGCGGCGCGCCGGGCATGAAGTCGCCAAAGGCGTTCTTGGCCTGTTTACGCAGCTCCAGGCGGTCACAGAGAAAGAGGATGCGCTGGCCCCAGTTGGCCCGGGAGAGCACGTCGGCCAGGGCCACGGCCACCGTGGTCTTGCCGGTGCCGGTGGCCTGGACGATGAGGGCCTTGCGGTGTTTTTTGGTGAATCGTTCGCAGACCTGCTGGATGGCCTGGTGCTGGTACATCCGGGTACCGATGATCTCTTCTTTGGGCCGGGTCTTGTCCAGGGGACGCTTGATGGCCCGCTGCCGGACCAGGTATTCCAGGCTGTCCTTTGAGTAGAAGCCGAAAAGGCGTCGGGGTGGATAATCCTGGGCATCGTCCCAGATGAAAATGTCGAAGCCGTTGGTGTAGAAGATGACCGGCCGTTGTCCGCACTCCTTCTCAAGGCCGTCGGCGTAGATTTTTGCCTGGGCGCGGCCCTTTTCCGGGTTGACCGAGGTCTTTTTGGCCTCGATGACCGCGAGCGGTTTGCCGGAGTCGTCCCAGAGGATATAGTCGGCTTTTCCGATGCCGGTTTCGGTGGGTTGGCGGAGGACTTTATGCTCCTGGGTGACCTGTTCGGTATCGCCGCCGCCGGGATCAACATCCCAGCCCACTGCAACAAGCTGCCTGTCGATCAGGCGTTTGCGGGTGGTGGCCTCATCGAATTTGAGGGCGTCGGCCGCCTTCTGGCCGGCCAGTTTCAACGCGGCGAGTTCGGCCTCTGTCCTTTCAACCTTTTCAGCCTTGGCACGTAGATAGTAACCCTGCTCAAGGAGCTCCTGAAGCCGCGCCTCCTGGGCGGCGAGTTTTTGCAGGGCCGCCTTTTTTTCTTTTTTTAATTTGGCCTTGGTGTCTTCCGCCGGCGGTTCCTTGAATTGCGGGCATTGTTCAACCGTGCCGCCGCCGTAAGTTACAAAAATCCAGCGGCCCAGTTCCCAGG
>JALUJS010000403.1 GCA_027056825.1 Candidatus Krumholzibacteriia bacterium
GGCTCGGTGATGATGCGCACCACGGGCTTGTCCCAGGAGGGACCGTGGGCGGCCACATACGCGCGGGCGCCGTTGTTCAGGACGACCTCGCTGCCGGGGGGGAACAGGCCGATGGCGCGAATCAGGGCCCGCAGGCAGGCCGGGTCGTAGGCCCCGCTGTCCTTCAGTATGATATCGAAGGCGCGCCGGGGCGGCATGGGGGCCTTGTAGGGCCGGGCGGCGGTCAGGGCTTCGAACACATCGCACACCTGCAACAGGGATGCCACCGGGCTGCGCGTCACCCATTCCGGCGCCTTGGGATAGCCGCCGCCGTCGTGCCGGAGGTGGTGTCCCCAGGCCCCGGCGATGACCGAGGGGCTCACGTCCCCGCGGGACATCAGGATGCGCGCGCCCACTTCGGCGTGGGTCTCGGCGATCCTGCGCTCCTCCTCGGTCAGCTTGCCCGGCTTGTAGAGGATTTCCTCGGGCACTTTCGCCTTGCCGATGTCGTGGAGCATGGCCGCGGACGCCAGCTCGGTCTGCAGGTGCTGCGGCCACATCATGGCCCGGCCCACCGTCAGCGCCAGGGTCGAAAGCCGCACCGAATGCCCGATGGTGTAGCTGTCGTAATCCGGGTACCGCATGAGGTTCATGACATCCATGGTCTGGCGGTCGGCGATGTTCATCAGTTCCTCGCCGACGCCCATGGTGCGGTCCACGTCCGGTGCTTCATCCTGTGCGGCGTGCAGGTTGTTGTCCGCGACGGCATCGTACATGGCCTGGAAGATGGGCAGCAGAGGCCTGATCTCCTCCTGCATGGACGCGACGGGTCCGCCGCCGTCGGTGTCGTCGAAGTCGAACTGGATCAGGCCGGGGTCGAACTTCGCCAGGTCGTCCGCGACGTTGTCGCCCTCGACGCCCTGCTGCCGGTAATGGGGCGAAGGGTCGATGTTGATGATGCCCTCGGACCGCAGCAGGTTCTTCGCCGCCTCGAGGTTCGCGAGGTCTTCCTTGAGCGCGGCGGCCACGCCCATGAACGCCCGGATCTCCTCTTCGGTGACGCCGCGGCGGATGAGGAACCCGCCGCACTTCATGCGTTCGGCGAACTGAACGAGGCTGCGTCCGGCGATGGAGGGTCCGACCAGGAAGCGGCCCTCGCGGATGAACTTGCCCTCGAGGATGCCGAAGAAGAACCCCGTCTGTCCGCTGTGGACCAGCACGTCCTCCAGTTTGTGCACGAAGTCACGGGCCACGCCCCGGACCTTGGGGTGGTCGTCGAAGTACAGGCGGCGCTGGTTGATGCCCCCGGCAAGCAGGATGATCAGGTCGCTGAAGGTGGTGTTCACGGTGCGTCCTTTCCTTCGGGCATCACGGGCGAGGGCGTGTAGACGCCGGCGTCGTCATCCACGTCGAAGGCCCCCACGTCGTCGGCGGAGCCGATTGTTTCCTTATCCTCGCCGAGCGAGGCCCAGGCGGCTTCCGCGGCCTCCCGCAGATGCTTGGGCCAGGCCGGAATGAGCAGCATCTTGCGTTCGCTGGTAATGCGGGCGAGAACCTCCTCGGCATTCTCCGGGGCCAGCTTACCCAGCCAGTTGATGGCTTCGGGAATCCAGGTCTCCTTGCGTTCGCCGGGCGGCAACCGCAGCAGGGCGAGGCTCAACAACCTGCCACCGAGTTCGACCATGCGTTCGGTGAGTTTCTCGCGGACACCCTGCTCCAGGATGGCCTGGTAGACGACGCGGTTGCCGGGGTGGTATTCGGTGGCGGCTTCCAGCATGACCGCGGCCAGGGGGTGGGTCCGCAGGCGCAAGAGGTGATCATGCAGCAGCGGCCCCAACACCGGCGCGATGGAGGTCCCGATCAGGACATTCAAGGCCGGGAACAGAAGGGGCGGAGGCGGTTCGAAGATGTCGTCGGACAACGTGCCGGTTTTCAGGGCCGGCAGGTTTTCGAGGGTGTACCTCACGCGGGATTTGCCGGCCACCGGAACCCGGGACAGGGCCCCGTAGAGGGCCAGCATTTCCAGGGGTCGTTTCCATTCCATGCCCAACAGGATGTCGTTGACCGTGTAGGGCCAGGCGCGCAATCGAAGCCGGGGCGGCAGAATGGACCATACTTCACGCCACACCTCTCCCACGTCCTGGGGCCGGTACTCCCGCAGCATTTCCCACATCATGCGCAGCAGGGGTTCGTCCCGCCGCCGATCGTCACTGCCCAGCAGCTCCACGGCGATGCGCGCGGCGGCCCTGCGCTCCGGCCCCGAGAATCCGGGAGCGCCGAAGATGCGCCGCAAGGTGGCATGGGCTCCGCTTTCAAGTTCCCGCGGCGGAGCGGCGCGCAGAATCTGCACACAGACGCCGAGACAACAGGCCCGGTCCATGGACTCGGGGTTCTCGTGAGGGCCATAGGGTTCGGTGAGGCCGGCGATGGCCGCGTCGAGTTCGGCCATGGACATGTTGAATTTCTGGGGACCGGATTTACGCTTTCGGGCCTTGCTCATGCCAACCACGTGGGCCTTGGACTCGGCGGCCGTTTCGGTCTCCTTGCGCAACTGCTGGAAGACCAGTTCCACCAGTTCCGGATCGCCCGTCATTTCCAGGGCGGACCGGGCGTGGTCGATGAGGTGGTTGTAGACCATGGGGTCGGAGTTGGTCCCGACCAGCGAGGAGATGATTTCCTGGATACCGACCAGGACGGATTCGGGCAGTCCGCGCGACAGGTCGAAGCCGGGACCTTCCGTACCGGATTTTCCATCTCCCCCGGAACCCGCTTTGATCAGGCCGTTGATGATCTTCAGGAACTCGGCCTCGCTCTTGTGAAGGTCTGCCC
>JALUJS010000404.1 GCA_027056825.1 Candidatus Krumholzibacteriia bacterium
TCAAAAACATCCTTGGAACCCGTAAACTGTAAAATTTCTTCCCACCGGCATCAACCAAAAAGAACAACCGACACGAAAAAAGCGGCCCGGCCTCCCCGGCCGAACCGCCATATCGTTATCCCCTGGATATCCGTCAGGCGAGGTCGGACTCCATGGCCCCGAACACTCCCACGAGTTTCTCGGCGACCTTCTCCCTCACCGCGGAGGAATGATAGAACCCCTGGGCCAGGCGCTGGCGGGCTGCGGCCACGCGTTCTTCCCGGACCTCGGGGAGGGCGGCGAGAGCGGACTTCCCCGTCTCGACAGCTTCCTTCAGGTCAACGAGTTGCTGACCCGCCGGAGAGATCTCCAACTGATCGCCACCCGCAGCCTTGCCCGTTCCCTGCGCGGGAACTCCCGCAGTGGTTTCGGCCCCTTCTTCCGCACCCTTGCGATCGGTGCGCCTGAAGCTCTCGAGAGCCCCCTGGTGGATCTGGGGCCTGCCTTGAATCCTGTCCATCGCCATGTTGAAAACCTGCCTTGGTGTCGCTGTTCGCATGCCGGAACCTTCCGGCGCGGAATGGATTCAGCAATCAGGGTGCCAATATCGCCATGAGCGCGATCATGCCATACCCTGATTCACATTATCGGATGATTCCTGAAAAACTTGAGTGCTCATCGCTGCCAAGGCCCGATCCCCGGGAAATACCCGGCGCCCGGTCCGCAGCAGATCCCGGCTTCGTTTGCTGTCTCCGGCCACCATATGGGCGCGGACGGCCTCCACCCAGCATGAAACCTGGTCGGGCCGTTCGGCCAGGGCATGTTCAACCAATTCCAGGGCCTGTTCCGGGGCGGTGTTCACCATGATCCGCGCCAGCAGCAGCCGCGCCTGGTAGAGTTCCGGATGCCCGGGAGCCACCATGATCGCCCGCCGGGCGATGCCCGCGGCCAGCCGGGGTTGCCCCTCGGCCAGCAGTCCCGTAGCCAATTCGGTGAGCAGGACAGGATCGGCCGGGCGCAAACGGGACTCCCGGCGCAGCAGGACGCCGTTGCGCCGGATCCTCCGCAAGTGGCCCGCCGTGCCCTCCAGGTGTCCATAATGATGGACGGGGATATCAACGCAATTCTTTGGAATCCCGGAAGTTACAAGGGAGGCTTCGATGTTTTCATGAATCCCGCCCTCGTAGCAGAGGCCCCGGCCGTTGGGAAAGCCCCGGATCTGCATCCGGGGAACATAGCCGGGAGCCCCATGGGCCATGGGGTCGTCTGGCTGGCCAGGCACGAACCCGAGGGCCAGGCTCTTGAAGGTGTAGTTCCGCTGCTCCATGACCAGGGCCGCCTCCGGGCTATCCTCCAGCAGGGAGCGCAACCGGAACTGGTCCTCAAGGGCGATGGCCTCATCGCAATCCAGAACCAGGATCCACCGGCCCCGGCAATGCCGCAGGGATTCATTACGGGCGGCGGCAAAATCCTGACGCCACCGGCAAGAAAACACACGGGCCCCCAGACGGCCGGCCGTTGCCGCCGAACCGTCGCGTGACCCGGTGTCTACGACCACCGCTTCATCGTAAAGATCGCAATGACCGGTAAGGAGGCTCTCCAGGAGGGTTTCCTGGTCCCTTACGATGACGGCGAGGCTGATCAGGGGACGCGGCACGGCCAGATCCTTCGGGTTGATAAGCCGGTCTTCCGTTTGGTTACCAGCGGGCCCCAGCAAGCCTCAAACCGAATCCAACCCCCAGATCCCGATTTTCACCAGACCGGGAACCGCGCCGGCCTCCTCGTCCACTCCCCCCAGCCAGAACCGCGCATCGGCATCGGCGGGGGCCGCCTGCCCCGTGGCGGCGGCCAGGGGCTCGGGGTCAAGGACCACCCAATACCCCGAGGGGCGGATCTCCCAGGCTCCACCGGCCTGGACGAGGGTCTCGGCGAAGCCCTCTTCACCCGCAGGAACAAGGATGCGGCGGGCCAGCCCCGCATCCCGCGCGGCGGCCAGGAGGGCCGTCACGGCCGCAGGGTCGCCGTCCCACTCGGCGACATAGTCGGGAAAATCAGCACCCTTGCCGCAGAATACCGCCGCCTGGACCCCCGCGGTGTCCTCCAGGACCAGGCCCGAGGTGCCCGGCATGAGATAGAGGGCGGCCGCGTCTCCGGGCTCGCGCAGGGTCCGGAAGGGATGCCGGTCATAGAGGGACTGCACCCTTTCCACGTCTGCGGCCACGAATTCCCTGATCCGGAAACCCGGCCCGGGCCCAGGCAGGTCCGCGTGCTGGAAATCGAGATGGAATTCCCACCCGGCAGGAACGAATCCGCGCCCGGCATAAATTTCCGGCTGATCGGTCCAGAGCACCGCCAGGGTCACGCCCCGGGCGCGTAATTGATCCAACAGGGCATTTTGCAAGGCTGCACTGACACCCTGGCCGCGAAACTCCGCCCTGGTGACCACACTGCCGATTCCCGCAACCACGATCTCCCCGCAATTACTTGTCACAGTGCGCGTTAGGGAGCCAATGCCCCCCATCAGGGCGCCGTCCCGGTCCGTAGCCACAAGGCAGCCGTCGCGATTTTCCTCCCGGAGAATGACGGGAAAATCGTCCCAAGCGTGGCTTTTTGCACGATCTGGCCTGATCTCTGCATCAACCAGGTCGAGAAACCCGGCAAACTCCCCAGAAGTGGGCGTATCGATACGCATGGGCAGGGTCCCGTGGGTTGAAGAAATCGTCACGGACGGGGACACCCTATAAGGGGCCGGGATTCCGGGCAAGCTGCAATTGATTCAGGCTGAGCGACCCGCCTGGGAGGGATTCCGCCGCGGGCGCCGCACTCAGGGAGGACGAGACCATGGGTCTGCGCGTTAACACGAATGTGGCATCGTTGAATGCCCAGCGCCATCTTTACAACACCACCACCAGGTTCCAGAAATCCATGGAGCGGCTGAGCTCCGGTATGCGGATCAACCGCGCGGGCGACGACGCCGCCGGTCTGGCCATCAGCGAGGGGTTGAAGTCGGACATCCGCGCCCTGCAGCAGGCCAGCCGCAACGCCGCCGACGGCATCTCCCTGGTGCAGACGGCCGAAGGTTCGCTGGACGAGGTCAACAACATCCTGCTGCGTCTGCGCGAACTGGCCGAGCAGGCTTCCACCGAGACCCTCGGTGAGGAGGAGCGGGGTTACCTGGACGACGAGTTCCAGAACCTGTTGGCGGAGATCGACCGCATCGCCTCCACCGCGGAGTTCAACGGCATCAAGCTCCTGGACGGCACCAACACCTCCCTGAGCGTGCAGGTGGGCATCGGCACCGACGCCACCACCAGCGCCGTGACCATCGACCTGAGCCAGGCCATGACTTCCTCGGACCTGGACCTGACCGCAGGCACCTTGAGCATCGCCGGCACCAATGGTTCCAACGCCCGGGCCGCCATGGCCAACATCATCGCAGCCACCGGCTCGGTCAGCTCGGTGCGCGCCAGTTTCGGTGCTGCCCAGAACCGCTTCGAGACCTCCATCCGTAACATCGGCATGACGGCCGAGAACCTGGCCGCCGCCAACAGCCGTATCCGCGACGTGGACGTGGCCCTGGAGACTTCCAACATGACCAGCCTGCAGATCCTGCAGCAGGCCGGCGTGTCCATCCTCTCCCAGGCCAACACCACCTCGCAGCTGGCTCTGAACCTGCTGCAGCGGTAGCGGGCGGTCAGCGGAAGGATCCCGACAGCCTGAATCCCGCAGTTCGGGCCGGAAGCCGTCACGTTTCCGGCCCGCCCCCCATTCTCCCGTCCTCCAAAATTTTTTTTGGAAAATCGCTAAAGACATCCCTGACAGGGTCCGATATCCCCTGCGTGCCGCGCAGGTGGCTCGGGGAAAGGAATCCCCGGCACCGCAATGCCGGTAAGACAGGACAGGTCCTTCCCCGGACCACATGACCAAACCCGAAGCGTTTTCAAGGAGGAAAACCATGGGCATCCGGATCAACACCAACATCAGTTCCATCAACACCCAGCGCCACCTGCTGAACTCCACCAACATGTTCGCCAAGAGCATGGAGAAGCTCAGCTCCGGTCTGCGCATCAACCGCGCGGGCGACGACGCCGCCGGTCTGGCCATCAGCGAGGGCTTGAAGTCCGACCTGCGCGCCCTGGACCAGGCCGCCCGCAACGCCGCCGACGGCATCTCCCTGGTGCAGGTCGGCGAGGGCAGCCTCGACGAGGTCTCCAACATCCTTTTGCGGATGAAGGAACTGGCCGAGCAGTCCCTCAACGGCACCCTGAGCAACACCGAGCGGGGTTACCTGAACAGCGAGTTCAGCAACCTCAAGAGCGAGATCAACCGCATCAGCGACTCCACCGAGTTCAACGGCGTCAAGCTGCTGGACGGGACCGGCAGCACGGTCAACATCCAGGTGGGCATCGGCACCGCCTCGGCCGATTCGGTGAGCGTCGACCTGAGCGACGACCTGGACGCCACGGGCATCGGCGTGACCGGTTCGGTGGACACCAGCGCCAACGCCACCACGGCCATGGGCCAGATCGATGACGCCATCGCCACGGTGACCAGCGCGCGTTCGACCTTCGGCGCGGTGCAGAACCGCCTGGAGAGTTCCATCCGGAACATCAACCTGCAGGTCGAGAACCTGGCCGCCGCCAACAGCCGCATCCGCGACGTGGACGTGGCCAAGGAGACCTCGACCCTGACCAGCTTCCAGATCCTGCAGCAGGCGGGCATTTCGATGCTGGCTCAGGCCAAGCAGTCCCAGGGCCTGGCCCTGGCGTTGTTCCAGTAGTTCCGACTACGGGAACTCGGGGGCGGAGGTTTTGACCTCCGCCCTTATTTTTTTATCTAAAGTATTTTTATTTTCGGCCGATATTTTTGATGTATTGAGGGAACACCCCCTCTCCCGCCTTCCAGGATGGAATTCGGCGGCCACCACGAAACCCGATCATTTCAAGGAGGAATGACATGGGTATCCGCATCAACACAAACATCAGCGCCATCAACACCCAGCGTCACCTGCTGAACTCCACCAACATGTTCGCCAAGAGCATGGAGAAGCTCAGCTCCGGTCTGCGCATCAACCGCGCGGGCGACGACGCTGCCGGCCTGGCCATCAGCGAGGGCTTGAAGTCCGACCTGCGCGCCTTGGACCAGGCATCCCGCAACGCCGGCGACGGCATCTCCCTGGTGCAGATCGCCGAGGGCAGCCTCGACGAGGTCTCCAACATCCTGCTGCGGATGAAGGAGCTGGCCGAACAGTCCCTCAACGGCACCCTGAGCAACACCGAGCGGGGTTACCTGAACAGCGAGTTCACGAACCTCAAGAGCGAGATCAACCGCATCAGCGACTCCACCGAGTTCAACGGCGTCAAGCTGCTGGACGGGACCGGGGGTTCGGTGAGCATCCAGGTGGGTATCGGCACCGCCTCGGCCGATTCGGTGAGCGTCGACCTGAGCGACGACCTGGACGCCACGGGCATCGGGGTGACCGGTTCGGTGGACACCACCGCCAACGCCACCACGGCCATGGGCCAGATCGATGACGCCATCGCCACGGTGACCAGCGCCCGTTCGTCCTTCGGCGCGGTGCAGAACCGCCTGGAGAGTTCCATCCGGAACATCAACCTGCAGGTGGAGAACCTGGCCGCCGCCAACAGCCGCATCCGCGACGTGGACGTGGCCAAGGAGACCGCGACGCTGACCAGCTACCAGATCCTGCAGCAGGCGGGCATTTCCATGCTGGCCCAGTCCAAGGCCGTTTCGGGCCTGGCCCTCGCCCTGTTCCAGTAGACGGGCAACCGGCGGGGGCCCTCGGGCCCCCGCCATGAAACGGAGGTGCCGTCATGGCCTCCATCGAAGGAATCGAAGGAATCCCGGCGGCGCGCGCGCCGCAACCGGGTCCCACGCAGCGGGACCACCAGGAAGCCCGGGCCGGGGACCCGGTTCCCCAAGGCCCGGCAACGACCCAGCCGTCGGAACTCGAATCACTCGGCCGGGAACTGGAAAGCGTGATGAAGACGCTGGGCGAGGATCACAAGGTCGTGTTCCGCAAGGACGAAACCACCGGCGATCCGGTGGTGGAAGTCCGCAACCGGGACGGAGAGGTCCTCAACCAGTTCCCGCCTGAAAAAATCCTAAACCTGCGGCGGGTCCTGGCCGAACTCTCGGGTGTGGTCATCAACCGGATGACCTGAAGGAGCGCCGGGGCGTCGACGGATCGACACTCACCTGACCACGGGAGCAGACCATGAGTGCCATTACATTTTCCGGTCTTGCCACCGGCATGGATACCGCCAGCATCGTATCCCAGCTGGTGGAGATCAAGCGACAGCCCATCTACCGCCTGCAGGCCGACCAGCAGACCTACCGGACGCAGCTGAGCGCCCTTGACACCCTGAAAGCCAAGCTGGAAGCGCTGCAGACCGCTGCCCAGGCCCTGGACACAGCCAACGAATTCTCCACCTTGACCGCCAGCAGCAGCGACAAGACCCTCCTGACGGCCACCGCCGGGAACGACGCCGCCGCGGGCACGTACGACATCGTGGTTAATTCCCTGGCCACCACCCAGCGGGAGCTGTCACAGGGTTTCGACAGCACCGACGCCAGCGTGGGCTCCGGAACCATCTCCTTCACCGTGGACGGGGTCACGACCGATCTGACGCTTACGGGCTTCAACAGCCTGGAATCCCTGAAGAACCAGATCAACAACGACGTCGCCGGCGTCAGCGCCTCGATCATCTACGACGGCTCCGACACGGGCGGCTACCAGCTGATGCTTTCCAGCGATGAGGCCGGCTCCGCGGGCGCCTTCACCGTTGACATGAGCGGGCTGTCCGGCGGCACCACACCCACCTTCACCAACCAGCAGGCGGCAGCCGACGCTTCCCTGACGGTCAACGGAGTGGCCGTCACCGCCACCAGCAACAATCCCAGCGACGTGATCAGCGGCCTGACCCTCAACCTCCTGGACGCCGATCCCGGTACGACCGTCCACCTGGACGTGACCATGGACACCGAGGGCATCGCCGACAAGGTGCAGACCCTGGTGGACGCCTACAACGACATGTTCACCTACCTGGACACCGCCACCGCCAAGGACGGGGATCTCTACCAGAACTCCACCGCCGCCTCGGTGGAAAGCCGGATCGCGAATCTCTTCATCACCGGTCTGACCGGCGTGTCGGGCGATATCACCAACTTCTTCCAGGTCGGGGTGACCCGCAGCAGCAACGATGGTTTGCTGACCTTCAACAAGGACGATTTCGAGGAAGCGCTCGACACCGACTTCAACGGCGTGCGCGATTTCTTCATCGAACGCGACGGCAACGTGGGCAAGATGGCCCTGCTGGACACCGCGATCGACGACATGACCGACAGCGTGGACGGCCTGTTCAAGATCGGCACCGACTCCCTGAACCGGAAGATCGACTACGCGCAGGATTCCATCGACCGCTACGAGCGGAGCGTGGAATCCTACCAGACCACCCTCGAGCGAAAATTCACGGCCATGGAAGCCATGGTGTCGCAGCTTCAGGCCCAGGGCAACTACCTCGCCGGCCTGCCGACACCGACCTATTGAGAAGGCGGATGGAATGTATAATCCCCGAGGACTGAACCAGTACAAGCAGGACGACATTTCCACCATGTCGCCGGAGAAGATCGTCGTGGCCCTCTACGAGCGGCTCATCGAGGACCTTCAGGACGCGGCCGCGGCCGCGGACAATGACGACCGGCTGGGCATGACCAAGGCCCTCAACCACGCCAATCTCATCGTCAGCGAGCTGCGGCTGGCCCTGGACCACGACATCGGCGGGGAGATCGCGGCCAACCTCGATTCGCTCTACAACTACGTGTTCTCCGAGGTTCTCGAACAGCTCGTGGACCGCGATCCGCGTCACGCCCGCAACGCCGTCGAGGTCCTCACTCCCCTGCTGGATTCCTGGCGGCAGATTCCCGTGGGCACCGCCGAGCGCGCCGCACGCGAGCGGGCATCGGGCACGGATCCTGCAACCTCAAGGACCGAGGAGGCCACGGCGTCCCCCGCTTCCGGCCCTCCGGCCGGGGTCCCCGGGACCGAAACCATGTCCGGGACGCTGTCGGTATCAGCCTGACATGACATTGAACCAAGCCATCGCACACGCTCTGGAACTGACCAGGGCCCTGCAGGACGCCCTGGGCAAGGACGACCTGGAACGCGCCCTGGATCTCGTTCCGGAACGCGGCCGGGCGCTGGAAAAATTCCAGGCCGCCCACGAGGCGGCCACCGATGCCGAGAAACTGGCCTGTCGGGAGGACATCATCGCCCTCAAGAACCTGGACGAAACCCTGCAGGACACCGCCGGCGCCCGCCTGGACGAGGCGGCCAGGCGCCTTACCTCCGGCTCGGCACAGGGCCGCACCCGGCCGGAACCCTGCCTGAGCGGCTGCTTCGACCGCCACGCCTGATCCCTCCAGACCGAAAAGAACCGGCCCCCTTGGCCAAGGGAGCCGGTATTCATGTCGGATGCCCGCGCGCGGAACGTCCCGCTAGGATTTGTCCGGGTCCGAATCCTTGCCGTCCTGGCCTTTCCGCCGGATGGCGTCCATGTCCACGTTGTCCGAGGCCGCGGCCTTCAGGGTCGTGCTCTTGATCTCTTCGTAGATCTCGAAGCGGTGGACAGGAATCGAACGCGGGGCGTCGATCCCGATCTGGACCTGGTCACCGCGGATATCGACGATCATGATGGAGATCTCGTCCCCGATCATGATCTTCTCGTTGCGTTTGCGGCTAAGGATGAGCACGGGACCTCCCTGTCCTTTCCTGCTGCCGGATTATGCCGTCGCCGGTGTGGCGCTTAGACGCCCACCGGCTCCCCGGCTTCCACCCCGGCCCGGCCGGGCAGTTCCTGCCCCGCCTGACCAGCCGCGGCGGACCGGGCAGCATCGTTCTGCAGCTCATTCTCCATGTCCGCACCCTTGACGGCAAGCCCAAAT
>JALUJS010000405.1 GCA_027056825.1 Candidatus Krumholzibacteriia bacterium
CCGCAGGATGACCGCGGTCAGCAGGGCCACCAGGGCCGCACCCTGGTACATCCACGCCATCAGGCCCACATCGGGCACGCGCGTGCGCAGCTTGAGATCCGGGTAGAACACCTGGCCCAGGGCGAAGCACGCGTTGGCCCCCTGCAGCACCAGCACCCCCCGCCAGTCGGCTCCGACCGGCAATCCCCGCCCCAGGACCACGGCCGCTCCGGCCACCGCCAGCAGGACCGCCGCCAGGTGCCGCACCTGGAAATCGCGGCGACGCAGGTCCGCCAGCAGGATCACGTACAAGGGCGTGAAGATGGTGAGCATGGCCACCAGCCAGGCCGGCAACCACCGAAAGGACATGATGTACAGCACGTACATGGCCCCGAACTGCAGACCGCCCAGGGCCAGGCCGCTCACGGCGTCCCGGCCCCGCATCCGCGCCCGTCCCAGGAAGGGCGTGAACACCGCGGCGGCCAGGACCAGGCGCCCGGCGGCCACCAGCACGGGGTCCGGACCGGACAGGTAGCCCTTGATGAGACTGAAGGAAAAGGCCCAGATCGCCGAGGCGGCCAGCAGGTAGGCCATGGATCAGCGCACCAGCGTCAACCGCGTCACCGAGGCCTGACCCGCCACGTCCAGGCGCACGAAGTAGGTCCCGGAGGACACCTCGCCGCCGGCGTCGTCGCGGCCGTCCCACGTCACCCCGTGCTCGCCGGCTTCCACCATGCCGGGCGACAGGTCCCGGATGCTGCGCCCCCGCACGTCGAAGACTTCCAGGCGCGCGTCGGCGGCCCGTGACGCGGTGAACCGGATGGTGGTCATGGGGTTGAACGGGTTGGGGTAGGCTCCCAGCAGTTCCGCCTCGCGGGCGGGAGCGTCGCCGATACCCGAGTACCCAGCGTCGCTGATGGTGCACAGCACCCAGTCGTCCGGATCGAGCACCACCTGGACCGGCTCGTCGCCGACCGCAAGGGAATACCACTGGTCCCGGGATTCGTTCTGGACGGTAAAGTCCTCGACGCCCGCAAGCGTGGTGACCCGGACATCCAGGGGCATGGTGAACACCCCCGTATTGGTCTGGGTCTGGCTGATGCGCAGGTCCACGAACCAGTTCCCCCCGTCCTGCCTGCCCCGGAACGCGATCTCGTAGGCCGGGTAGTATTCCCCGTAGATCCACTCGGCCATGAACGGCCCGAGGTCGAGGCCCGAGACCTGTTCGCAGACGGTCTGGAAGTCCTCGGTGGTGGCGGAGGAGAAGGCGTATGCCTGGCGATACTGCGCCAGGGCCGCGAAGAAGTCGGCATCCCCCATGACGTGGCGCAGCATGTGCACCACCCACGAAGCCTTGGCGTAGCTGTGCCAGTAGTCGAAGATCACGTTGAAATCACTGGCATCCGGGACATAGACCGACCCGCCGCCGTAGAACTTGCGGGCGTCCATCTTGGCGAAATACGCGGCCGGACCCTGGGACTGCTCCAGCCAGTAGGCCTCCGACCAGGTGGCGAAGCCCTCGTTCAGCCAGATGTGGTGGAAATCGGCGCAGGTGACCATGTCGCCCCACCACTGGTGGGACAATTCATGGGCGACGAAGGTCTGGCTGTAGTAGTTGTAGGCCATGCTGGAACACGTCTGGTGCTCCATGCCTCCTCCCCAGAGAAAGTGGGCGTGGCCGTACTTCTCGTTGATGAAGGGATACTCGCCGTAGGCCAGGGCGAAGGTGTGGATCATGTCCGGTGTCGGCGCGTAGCCCGCGGCCGCATCCCCCACCCTGTCCGCAACCACGTAATGGACCAGGGGCATGGTCTCGCCCTGCAGCCCTGTGTAGGTGTCGTTGAGCTCGACGTAGGGGTGAGCCGTGACGGACACCAGGTAGGTGACGATGGGATAGCGTTCCTGCCAGTGGTAGGTGGTCTGCCCGGCCGCGGGGCTGGTCGTTCCGGCCAGCAGCCCGTTGCTCGCCACGACGAGGGGGTCGGGCACCGTCACGTTGATATCCACCGAATCGGCCTTGTCCGTATTGACATCCTTGCAGGGCCACCACTCCCGGGCGCCGTAGGGTTCGCTCAGGGACCAGACCAGCGGAGCGCCGTTGTAGGTATCCCAACCGAAGTAGTCTCCCGTGGGATCCCCGGCATAGTCCACGGCCACGGTGAAGGTCTCGCCCTGCAGGTAGGTGCGGTCCAGGGTAACGTCAAGCAGGCCGGAGGCATGGGTGAAGGCCGCGGCCGCGCCGGCGGCGCGCGCCGCGCTCACGGTCATCTTGTTGTCCAGGTTCATCTGCACCACCGACAGGGAGTCGGCCACCACCTGCGCGGTCATGGCCACGGTGCCGGTCAGGATCCTGGCCACCGGGTCGAGATCCAGGTCCAGGTCGTAGAAGGTCACGTCGTAGGCGTCCATGGCCGCGGTCTTGTCCCCGGGGACCAGGGCGGCTTTCTGCAGGCTGCGGATGCGGGCCTGGGCCTCCCACACCAGTCCCTGGCGGGATTTGTAGGCGTCGCTCCAGACCGGGGCGTCGGGCACCGGGGCCAGGGGCGTCAGGGCCCTGCCGGCCGTGCACAACACGGGGGCCGAGACCGCAAGAAGCCAGACGACGAGGGCGGTGGCAAGGGGCGTGCCGCGAAACGGGCGCAGGATGCGGGCGAACTCGGAAAGCATGGATCATCCTCCACGGCAGGACCAGACAGGGTGTTTAACCGAATGATTATACATCATCATCCCCCTTCCCGGCAATTTCGGGTTTCCTTCGACCATGTCCGCCGCTGGCGTCCCGGGAGCCCGAATCCCATATTGGGGAAAATCTCGACCGTTTCCCACCGCAACGAAGGGAGTCGCCATGCCGACGTACGAGTACGAATGCACCGGGTGCGGCCATGCTTTCGAGGAGGAAAGGTCCATCACAGCCCCTCCGCGCCAGCGCTGCCCGCGCTGCCGGCACAAGGTGCGCCGCCTGATCAGCGGCGGGTCCGGCGTCGTGTTCAAGGGCTCGGGCTTTTACATCACCGATTCCCGTGGTAAAAAGGGAAGCGGCGCCGAAGCGGCGCCGGCCGCCTCATCCGGTTCATCGGATTCCTCTTCCGGTGGCGGTGAGGATTAGTGCCCGGATTATTGAATCGCTACGCGATCCCGCAAGCCGAACCGCACGGGGGAAGGACGCCGCATGAAGCAGGAAAACCTGGCCGTTGAAATCGAGGGGGTCGAGGTCGAGGTCGAACCGGGAACGCCCATCATCCAGTTCCTCGCCGAGACACGGCCCCAGGACCTGCAGGGGCCGGACCCGGTGGCCATCGCTTCGGTCAACGGCCGACGCACCAGCCTGCACGAGCCCATTTCCCCCGGGGACCGGATCCGTTTGATCCGGCTGAGCAACCCCCACTGCCAGACGACGATCCAGCGCACCGTCCTGTTCCTGCTGGCGGTGGCCGCGGAGGATGTCTTTCCCGACAACCGGGTGTGCGTGGAATTCAGCTACGGCGGGGGCATCTACTGCGAACTGGACCGCGAAGAGCCCATGACCTCCGGGGAGATCACGCGGCTCGAGGCGCGGATGCGGGAGATCGTGGCCGAGGACCGCCCCCTGACCCCCCAGACCTTCGGTCTGCGTGCCCTGCTGAAGATCTACCAGCGGCAGGGTGACGAGCGCAGCTACCGCACGGCCCGCTACCTGCGCCGGGACGCCCTGACCTTCTACCGCATGGAAGGCAGTCCTCGCCTCTACTACGGCCGCCAGTTGCCCTCCACCGGCTACGTGCGCACCTTCAGCCTGGCTCCGGACAGCCCCGGCTTCGTCCTGCTGACCAACCGCAAGGGCCGGGTGGACGTTCCCGCGGTCCACCAGCCCCAGCCGGGCTTCCTGGCCACCCTCCGCGAGTACACCCAGTGGGCCGACGCCATCGGCCTGCAGGACACCGGGTGCCTCAACGAGGTCATCGTCCGCGGCGAGACCGACAACCTCGTCCAGATCGCCGAAGCCAGGCATTCCCAGTTCTTCGTCGACGCCGCCCGCAAGGTGGCCGACCTGCCCCTGGACGGACGCCTGGTGTTGCTGGCCGGGCCGTCCAGTTCGGGCAAGACCACCAGCGCCAAGCGCATCATGGTGCACCTGCGCGTCCTGGGCTTCGAGCCTTTCGCCCTGTCCCTGGACAACTACTTCGTGGACCGGGAGGACACGCCGCGGGCCGAGGACGGCGACTACGACTACGAGGCCCTCGAGGCCCTGCGGATCGACAAGTTCAACGAGGATCTGCAGGCCCTGATGGCCGGCGAGCCGGTTCACCTGCCCCGCTACGACTTCCACTCGGGGACCTCGCGGCTGGACGACGAGCCCACCCGCGTGGAGCGCGGGCAGCCGTTGATCGTCGAGGGCATCCACGCCCTGAACCCGGCCCTGACCCCTGCCATTCCCCGCGACGAGAAGCTCCTGATCTACGTCTCGGCCCTCAGCCACCTGAACATCGACCGCTTCAGCTACATCAAGACCACCCACAGCCGCCTGTTCCGCCGCATCGTGCGCGACGCCCAGTTCCGCGGCTACACCGCCTCGGAGACCCTCGCCCGCTGGCCCAAGGTCCGCCGGGGCGAGGAGAAACATATCTTCCCCCACCAGAACAACGCCGACCTGTTCTTCAACTCGGGCCTGGTGTACGAGTTGCCGGTGCTGAAGCTGTGGGCCGAGCCGCGGCTGGCCGCGGTGAGCTCGGACGATCCCAACTACGGTCTGGCCCGCACCCTCATCGACCTGCTGTCGCTGCTGCTGCCCATGGATGCCGGCACCGTCCCCCCCACCTCGCTGCTGCGGGAGTTCATCGGCGGCTCGGCCTTCGATTATTGACGGGATTGCGCCCCTGCGAATGCGCCCGGTCCGGCGGCCGCCGGGTCAGGGCACCAGGAAGTACTCGTGCAGCTTGGCCACCGCCTCGTCCGCCCGGTCGGCGTCCGTCAGGAAGGATACGGTGGAAAACGACGTGCTGATCATGTGCACGGGGATGTCGCCTTCGGCCGTGGCCCGGAAGATGGTGCCGGCGATGGCCGGGCGCTCGCTGAAATGGGGACCGTAGATGCTGATGGCGCTGCAGCCGCGCTGGTAGTCGATCTCGCGGGCCTGGATCTCCTCCTGGCCCGATTGCAGCAGGCCCAGGGCCTGGTCCAGGTCCCGTTCCCCGATGGCGAAACAGATGTTGTTCAGACCCTCGCCGTCCACGAACGACGTGACCACGATGATGTTGATGCCGGCCAGCCCCAGGCTGGACAGCGAGGTGCCCGCCAGCCCGTGGCCCGAGCGGGCGCCGAGGATCCGGACCAGGACCAGGTCGTCCTTCCGGGTGATGCCGCCTACCGCGATTTTCCCTGTCATGTTCCACCCTGCCCGTGGGGGCCCAGCAAAGTGATGCGACGCAGCTGACGCCCCAAAGCTAGGCGGCGGCGGCGCGGAATCCAAATTTCGGGAACGGATTTTCGTCGGGCCCGTTGACACCGGGGGTCCCATGCGCTAAAAGCGGAACCGGACGTCCTCCCCGGGGAGGACCGCAAGCTTCGGTGCGGCCCTGCCGCACACTCCTTCAAACCACGGGGGGAAATGCCATGCCCAAGGTCGCCGTCATACTCAGCGGTTGCGGGGTCTACGACGGATCCGAGATCCACGAGGCCTGCGCGGCCCTGCTGGCGCTGGACCGCGCCGGCGCCGAAACCGTGATCAGCGCCCCCGCCGGCCCGCAGATGCATGTCGTGAACCACCTGGCCGGCGAACCGGCCGAGGGCGAAAGCAGGGACATGCTGGTGGAGGCCGCGCGTATCGCCCGCGGCCAGATCACGCCCCTGCAGGATCTCGACCCCGCGTCGGTGGACGCCGTGCTCATGCCCGGCGGCTTCGGCGCCGCCAAGAACCTCTGCACCTTCGCCGTGGACGGGGCCGACTGCAAGGTCAACCCCGTGCTGGTGGATTTCCTGCGCCGCACCCACGACCTGGGCCGTCCCCTGGGCGCCATGTGCATCGCCCCGGTGATTCTGGCCCGGGTGTTCGGCCCCGACCTGGCTCCCCAGGTGACCATCGGCACCGATCCGACCACCGCCGGACTCATCGGCCAGATGGGGGCCCGCCACGTGGACTGCGAGGCCGCGGGGGTCGTGGTGGATGAGAAGAACCGCATGGTCACCACGCCGGCCTACATGCTGGCCGGTTCCATCAAGGACGTGTTCGCCGGCGCCGAGGCCTTCGTCGCCAAGCTGCTGGAACTCTGCGGGTAAGCCCCGCGGGATGGGCTCACCGGTGGGGTTGATCCCGCACCCCGTTTGCTTTACCTTGCCAAGGTCCGCCGGTGGTCCAGGGGGTGACCACCGGCGCCAGAATTCCCAGGACCGCGGGCCAGCCCGCACCGGACTTCCGAACCTACAGGAGTTGCATCATGGACGACAGCAGAGACCGGGATTCCGCTTTCCCTGCACATGATCAAAGGGTGGAAACCCGGAGCATCCGCAACCGGACGCCCTGGAACACCATCGAGGGCCGTGTCATCAGCCTGGTCAGCCGCAAGGGCGGCGTGGGCAAGACCACCTCGGCGGTGAACCTCGGCGCGGCCCTGGCCCTGTCCGGTCATACCGTGCTGGTGGTGGGCCTGGATCCCCAGTGCGGCGTCTGCCGCACCCTCGGGGTGAAGCAGGAGGAGTTGAGTACGGGGTTGCAGACCATGTTCACCTCACCCACGCCCCTGTCCGAGCTGGCCCAGCCCTCGCCGCTGGAGAACCTGTTCTTCGTTTCCCCGCGCGTGACCAGCCTCACGGACGAGGAATCCTTCCTGGCGCACATGAACGGCCGCGCTGAGGACTTCGCCCGCGAAATCGACCGCGCCCGCAACCTCTACGACACCATCCTCATCGATTGCCCGCCCAACCTGGGCGCCCCCACCCGGGCAGCCCTGCTGGCCTCCGACAGCTTCCTGGTCCCGGTCCAGGCCGAGGAACTGTGCCGCGCCTCCCTGGCCCCCCTGATGGATTTCGTGGCCGACTTCCGGAGCCGCCAGCAGAATGGCGGCGGAGATCCGGCTCCGGTCCTGGAGGGCCTGTTCCTGACCATGGTCAACGGCCGCACGCGCATGGGCCGTCACGTTTCCGCCCAGGTCGCCGAGGATTTCGGCGACGACCTGCTGGAAACCGCCATCCCGCGCACGACCCGCCTGACCGAGATGGCCCTGAAGGGCCGCCCGGCGGTGATCTACGCCCGGACCACCGCCGGCAGCCGGGCATATTTCAACCTGGCCGACGAGATCGTCGCCCGCTTCCTGGGCCGCGGCGCGGACACCGCCGCCGCGGAAGACCCGGGCGACCAGCCGCAGGTCTCCGCTCAGGTCACTGGTGAGGAGTCCATCCCCCCCGCCATGTCCGCGACCGGCGGCGGCGCGGCCGGCGGGCTGGATCGTCTCCTTGCCGATCTGGGCCGCACCAATGACATTAACCGGGACGGGGTCATTGCCGCGGATCCTCCCCAGCCGGAGATGGTCTCCCTCGACGACCTCCTGGCCGAGGAAGAGCAACAGTCCGGGCTGCACGAGGGCCGGGACGAGGACCGCTGGTCCTTCGGCATCGATCCGGAGGACACCGTCAACTGATTCCGGGCCCCGGAAACCTCGCCAGAGCCGACCGGGCGCTCCCGGTCGGCTTTTTTCAGCCCGTTGCGGAGGTATCACGGTGAGCACGCCGAACATGCAATGCCTGGTCTACGACAAGTCCACCATGCCCTGGGAGAAGACCCGCGGCTTCGAGAAACGCGAGATGCCGCAACCGGTCCTGGACGAGTCCGCCGATCCCGCGGACGCCGAGGCGGTCATGATCAAGGTGATCTTCGCCGGATTCTGCGGCAGCGACCGGGGCATCTGGAACCGGACGGCCTTCAAGGGCATGATCTTCGACAGCCTCAAGCGCGAGCGGAAGACCACCCGTATCATCGGGCACGAGATGGTCGGCGAGATCGTCGCCACCGGGTCGCGGGTCCAGGCGCGCTGGGGGTACCGTCCCAAGGACATCGTCTCCACCGAGAGCCACATCATCTGCGGCACCTGCTACCAGTGCCGCATCGGCCAGACCCACATCTGCAGCCAGGACGTGATCATCGGGCTGGGCCGCGACGGCTGCTTCGCCGACTACATCAAGCTGCCGGCCAACGTGCTGTGGCCCACCGACCCCCGGCGCATCGGCATGAAGGTGGCCGCCCTGCAGGAGCCCTTCGGCAACGCCGTCCACGCCTGCACCGCCTGCGACCTGCGGGGCAAGACGGTGGCCATCTTCGGCTGCGGCACCATCGGCCTGTTCGCCATCATGATCGCCCGCGCCCTGGGAGCCACACGGATCGTCGGCGTCGAGCCGAAGCCCGCCAACCGGGAGATGGCCCTGAAGCTGGGCGCCGACGAGATCATCCCCCTGGAAGCCGATCCCGACCACCCCCATTCCTGGGCCGCGAACAAGGAGGTCGTCCGGGCCGTCCGCGCCTCCTGCCGCGGCATCGGCGCGGACGTGTCCATGGACATGGCCGGCTTCAACTCCAGCGTGAACAACGCCATCCAGGCCACCCGGCGCGGCGGCGAGGTCATCCTGTTCGGACTGAAGCAGGGCAACTTCCACATCCAGGCCTTCGACCGCGTGATCGTCAACGGCCTGAAGCTCCACAGCGTCATCGGTCGCAGGATCTTCGAAACCTGGTATATTACCCGCAACCTCCTGGAGGACCGCAGCAACGGCATCCAGGACAACATCCACGACATCATTCTCGGCGGCGGCGACGGGGCCCTGGTCCACATCGACGACTTCCGGCCCGACACGTTCGAGGACACGCTGGCTGCCTGGCCCAAGCCGTTGATCCAGTTCTGAGAGCCCGGACCCGGCGCCGCACCCACGGGAGGAAGCCATGCGCATCACCATCGAGTACTGCCAGGTTTGAAACTACGAACCGCGCGCCGCCGGTCT
>JALUJS010000406.1 GCA_027056825.1 Candidatus Krumholzibacteriia bacterium
TCCCCGGGATACGGTCTGTATTGTCGGTCCCAACGGGGGTGGCAAGACCACCCTGGTCAAGCTGATCCTCGGTCTGTTGACACCGGCTTCCGGGACCATAGAGATTTACGGTGAGTCCCCGGAAGCAGGTCGCCGCCGGATCGGGTACGTGCCCCAGCATGCCGGGTACGACCCCCGCTTTCCCATCTCGGTGCGCGAGGTTGTGGCCATGGGCAGGCTGGGCCGCTCGTTTCTGGGCCGATACACTGCCGAAGACCGGCAGCAGACCCTTGCCGCCCTGGCCGCGGTCAACATGGAGGAGATGGCCCATCGCTCCTTTGCCGAACTTTCCGGCGGCCAGCGGCAGCGGGTACTCATTGCCCGGGCCCTGGCCTCGGGCGGTGATATTCTTATCCTCGATGAACCCACCGCCAATATCGACCGCCGCTCGGAACAGAATTTTCTCGACCTGCTCTCGGAACTGAACAGGACAAGCACCATCCTGATGGTCACCCACGAGGTGGGCTTTGCCTCGACCTTTTTTCAGCGCATCATCTGCGTCAACAACGAGGTGTACATCCATCCCACCAGCGCCCTGACCGGGGACCTGATCAGCAGCATGTACGGCGGCGATCTGCGCATGATACGCCATGACCACCGCTGCAGCGAAGGGGGGCATGACCATGACTGAGCTCTGGGCCGCCTTCACCGATCCCAACCTGCCCTTTCTCCGCTACGCCCTTCTGACCGGGCTGCTGGCATCCATAGCCTTCGGCATCATGGGCACCTTTGTCGTGGTGCGCCGGATCAGCTACATCGCCGGAGCCATCTCCCACTGCGTGCTGGGCGGTATCGGTGCCGGGCTCTACATGCAGAACGTGGCCGGGATCACCTGGTTCACCCCGGTGGTCGGTGCCCTGGTGGTGGCCCTGCTGGCCGCGGCCGCTCTCACCGTCATCAGCCTGCGTTCCCGGGAACGGGAAGATTCGATCATCGGCGCGCTCTGGGCCGGCGGCATGGCCATCGGCCTGCTCTTCATCGCCGGAACCCCGGGCTATTTCGATCCCATGTCCTACCTGTTCGGCAACATCCTGCTCATCACCCGCAGCGACCTGTTGTTCGTCCTTGGCCAGGACCTGGTGATCGTGCTGATTATCACCCTGTTCTACAACAAGTTTCTCGCCCTCTGTTTTGACGAGGAGTTTGCCCGTCTGCGCGGCCTGCGTACCCACTGGCTTTACCTGCTGCTCCTCTGCCTGGTCGCTCTGACCATAGTCCTGATGGTGCGACTGGTGGGAATCATCATGGTCATCGCCCTCCTGACCCTGCCGGCGGCCATTGCCGGCAACTTTGCCAGCAGTATCCGCCGGATGATGGTTGGAGCCACCCTGATCTGCGCTCTGTCCATCACCGTCGGCCTGGGGATCAGCTACCAGCTGGACCTGCCCAGCGGGTCGGTGATCATCCTCGTGGTGACAACCCTCTATCTCCTGGTGCTTGCCGGTGCCGCTTTGAAAAAAGGGGGCTGAGCTGCCCGCTCGGCCACCCCTGTATGGAGAATTCCCACTTGACAAGAAAAGACAGGATGGCTACCTTGTGCATATGTTCAAAAAAGTGCGGGCCTTGGCGGCTTGGTTGCTGTAATTGCCCGATATCTTAATAAAAAATTATTTATCAGGAGATAGATGTAATGAGCACTTCACTTTTACTGGCCGTTCCCTCCAATAATCCCGGCGGGATCGAGGCCGACCGTTCCGACCATTTCGGCCATTGTGATGTTTTCACCCTTGTCCAGCTCAGGGACGGGGCAGTGGAAAAGGTCTATACCGTGTCCAACCAGGAGCACGGGGCCGGCGGCTGCATGGTTCCGGTGCAGTTTCTCAAGGACCAGGGTGTGCAGGCCATTGTGGTCGGCGGGATCGGTGCCCGGCCCATGCAGGGCTTTGCCGAGGTGGGCATTGATGTCTATTTTGCCGACCGTAATTCCTTTAAGGATGTCAAGAGCGTGGTGGACGGGATGGTGGGCAACAAGTTTCCCCTTATCCGGCCCGATCAGGCCTGCCAGGGCCACGGCAACTGTCACTGATGCAGTAGAGAGGCATCCATGTCACCGCGTCCGAAAAAGAAACGATGCTGCGAGGGAAATTTCTGCGGCCGGGCCTTCAAGCCCACGGGAATTTCCCTGCGTGAACTTGACCGGATCACCCTGTACCGGGACGAGCTCGAGGCCCTGAGGCTCTGTGATCTGGAAGGCCTGTTCCAGGAACAGGCCGGTGAACGGATGGGGGTCTCCCGGGGCACGGTCCAGCGGATCCTGACCCGGGCCCGCAAAAAAACCGCCCAAGCCCTGGTCAATGGCTCGGCCCTGGTCTTTGCCGATGATGACCAGTGATTATGTCTCCCCCTGAGTAGCCCGGACAGATTGTGGCAGGATAGGCACCCGCCTGCGCTCAAGCGGCATCTTTTCCCGGGCTTTCTTTCCTATTCCAGCTCCTTGCTTCCCGCGACCAGGTCGTAAAACACTCCCTTTTGGGCCAGCAGTTCGGCAAAGGTCCCCTCTTCGAGCAAGGTCCCGTTTTTCAACAGCAGGATCCTGTCATACCGGGCTGCACTGTCCAGCCGGTGGATGACCGAAACCACGGTCTTGCCCTCGGCCCGCTTGCTCTCGAGCACGTCCTGGATCCGCCGCTGGGCGATGTTGTCCAGGCTGGCCGTTGCCTCGTCAAGCAGGATGATCGGCGTGTTGCGGAGAAAGGCCCGGGCAATGGCCAGTTTCTGTTTCTGGCCGCCGGACAGCCGGTCGCCCTGGCTGCCCACGTG
>JALUJS010000407.1 GCA_027056825.1 Candidatus Krumholzibacteriia bacterium
CACCACAGCCGTGGAAGGAACCTGGCCTCGCAGCTCACCGCTGGGTGCGTTGGTGGTGTGCACGTTCACGTAGAGCGCCCCGGCCTGGCGAGCCGCCTCCTGGTCTGGGGTCAGGGTCACTGCCCCCTGGAAGGTGAAGGTGCTCGTGACGTACTGGGTCGTGGAGATCAAGGTGTGCAACACTGGGCCGTTGGTCCCGGCGGTGCCGGTGTGGATGTGGGCCGCGGTGATGGTCATCGGGGCCGTGGCCGAGATGATGATGCTGTAGCCCAGCTCGCTGGTGAAGTTGCTGTAGGTGAAGCTGCCGTTGCCCACGTTGGTGGTGGTCACAGGCGGCACTTCGTTGATCCCCAGGAGATCCACGCTACCGATGGCTGTCTGCGGCCCGCTCAGGTCCAGGAAGACGCTGTTGAACTTGCTGGGCGCGTCGGCCATGGGCACCACAGGCAGGGTGGGCAGGCTGTTGCCGGTGACGCTGTCCTGCAGGCTGGTGTCGCCCAGGATGGCATTGTCGAAGAAGGAATTGACCAGCACCGAGGACATGTCCTGCCCCATGGCGATGATCACCCCGCCGCTGTTGGCGTACTCGGTCAGGATCTCCATGTCCCGCTCGGTGAGCGGCGTAGGCACGGCGAACGTGCCGTCGGGATAGAAGTTGTCGCCGGTGAAGTAGATGATCACCGGGTAGGCGGCCAGCTGGGCCGCGCTGGGGAGTGTCTGAGGGCCACAGCAGGCAGCGGCCGTGTCCCACACCTCGTAGCTCTTGCCCAGGGCCGTGAGCGTCCGGGTGTAGTAGGCGGTGTAGTCGGGGAAGCCGCTCAGCAGGCCGCTGAAGTCGTTGTCGATGATCAGCACATCCGCCTTCTTGGTCGCGGGGATCACCCGGGCCCAGACCGGCATGTGAGCGTCGTGCTGGGGCCCATCCATGACGATGTAGCCCTGGTTGTCCCCGATGCCCTTGCTGCTGGCCGGGTCGAACAGGACCGTGATATTCGTGGAGGCGCCCGGCCCCAGGGTGATCTGCGTGGGCGACACCGTCACCCCAGCCATGGCCGTGGTCATGGTGAAGCCGTTGCCCGTGTAGAGGGTGGTCAGGGTGTAGCTCTCCGTGGCCGTGGTGATGTTGGTCACCTTGATGGTCTTGGAGGCCGTCGTCCCGCTCATCACCTGGCCGAAGCTGACGCTAGGCGGGCTGAGGATCACGCCCGGATCCGTGGCCCGGGTCAGATCCAGCCGCCCCGCGCCGATGTCCAGAGGCTGGGCCGGGGAGCCGTCGTGGTTGTAGATGTCCATGTACTTGGACGTGGACATGAGGGCCGACTTGATGTAGGCGTTGGACCAGGCGGGATGGACCTGGCGCAGCAGCGCGGCCGCGCCGGCCACATGGGGCGCCGCCATGGACGTCCCCGACGCCTGGCCATAGCCCAGATGCCGAGCCTCGCCGGTCGCGCCGGGTACGTAGCCCTGGGAGAGAATGTTCACGCCCGGGGCTGCAATGTCTGGCTTGAGCACGTTGCCCACACCGGGACCCCGGCTGCTGAAGCTGGCCACCACGTCCGCGGTGTTGCCCCGCTGGAAGCCCGAGGTGTCCACCTCGAAGGCGGCATCGCTGGGGTGCGCGGTCTGCCAGTTCACCATGTTGACGCCAGCCGTGTGCCCCACGAAGACCGAGGAGATGGTGACGTTGCCGCCGTCGTTGCCCGGCGCCATGGTGATCAGGGTGTCGCCGCCGCCGGCGTGGTTGTAGATGATCACGAACGCAGCGCCCGCGTTCTCCGCGTTCAGGACCTTGGTGCCGAACTCACAGGAACCCCGGCTGATCAAGGCTGCCTTGCCTGTGAAGGTGCCGGCAGGCCAGGGGTTGCAGCCCTCGAAGTTGGCGGGATTCACGTTGGCGGCAGCCACATAGGTGTAGCTGATGACGCTGCCCAGGGGCAAGGGGGCCCCGAAGGTTGCAGGGGCGAAGGAGATGCTGGTCAGGGTCATGGGGACGGACGGCGGGGCGATCACATTGATCCGCCCGGCCGACAAGGTGCCCGACGTGGATGTGGCGGCCACGACGATGTAGTCGTCGGAAGGGTGGTCCGTGGTGCCGTTGCCTGGACCAGCATTGCCCGCGGACATGGAGACGAAGACCCCCGCGTTGGCCGCGTTGATCAGGGCCGCATCCAGGGGATCGAACTCCCCGCCGATGCTGCCCGGGCCACCGCCCCAGGAGTTGTTCACCACATCCGCGCCGTCAGCCACGATGTCCTCCAGGGCGGCGATGCCTTCCGCCGTGTAGAAGGAGCCGTCACCGGAGACGCTGTTGTAGAAGACCCGGTAGCTCATGATCCAGGCGCCCGGGGCTACGCCGCTCATCTGGCCCACGGTGTAGCCCACGTAAGTGGCCGTGACCACGTTGCCACCCGCGATGCCCGCGGTGTGCACGCCGTGGGAGGTGCCGTTCACGCCCGGCCAGGGGTTCTCGTCCCCCGGCGCCGGCGGATCCCAGGAGCGGAAGTAGACCCGGGAGGCGATGATCTTGCCGTTGTTGTTGGCAGTCAAGCCCAGGCCATTCGCGGGCCATCCCGAGGGGTAGCTGAAGCCCGTGCCGTCGAACATGGGGGCGTCCTTGTGCACGCCGCCGTCCATGGAGGCGATCTTCACGCCCTTCCCACCCATGGCCCGGCCACCCACCGCGTTCCAGATGGTCGGTGCATTGATCAACATGGTGCTGGTGTAGAGGTCCATGCTGTAGGCGTAGTCCGGATAGACCGCCTTCACGCCGGGCAGGGAGGCCAGCTGCTTCATGGCC